>JAYFPV010000359.1:0-2460 GCA_034927465.1 Lawsonibacter sp. | reverse complement strand
GGATGTATTGATATGATAAGAGTAGCCTTTATCTGTGTACACAACTCCTGCCGAAGCCAGATTGCGGAGGCTCTGGGAAAGCGTTTTGCTGCCGATATTTTTGAAAGCTATTCCGCCGGAACAGCGCGAAAAGGCCATATTAATCCCGATGCTGTACGTTTGGTGAAAGAGCTTTACGGGATTGACATGGAGTTGACCCAGCACCCCAAGCTACTGGAAAATATCCCGCCCGTGGATGTGGTCGTCACAATGGGCTGTCATGTTGAATGCCCTTATTTGCCGTGTAAGCGCCGTGAAGATTGGGGACTGCCCGACCCGACCGGTAAAAGCGATGAGGAATTTCTTTCCGTAATTCGGACGATAGAAGAAAGAATCACACAATTGGCCGAATCGCTTCGCTAAGATATACAAGGCTGTCAGCTTATTTGATAAACTGACAGCCTTGATTTTATACTTCTCCTGCTTTAAACTGTAATGCGTTTCTTCCCATTTTGTTTTGCCGTTGACCAATTTAAAAAGAGACATGAATTTCAGGTCTTTCTTTAATCGTCATTGGCAAAAACGGATGTCAACACATCATAAATTTTATTGAAAACATTCAAAATACGTTGCCAGGCGCCTTCGTCCGATTGATTCTGCGCCTGTGTCTGCGACTCCTTTTGATCGTCAACCGAGATCTCCTTGGTACGCAAAATAAATTGCAGGCTCGACGGAGCGGGATTTTTATTTGAAGTAAAGGATTGCAGCGCGAGTGAATTGTCGATTTTCAGCACATTAGAGTTGCCTTCAAGGTCGTCGATTTCATCATTGATCGCGTTGTGGATAGAGGCGTTCGCAGTTTGCATATTTTTAGTAATACCTGACGAATGGATCGCCTTCTGCATGATATCCAGAACTCCATCGATCAATTGTGCTGTGTTGTCATCCGCCTGCTGTCGTATGGAACGAAGCGTGTTTTGCAGATCGGTCAAAGTCTGGTTGGCAGTGGCCAGCGTTTCTTTGGTTGAGGTCAGCAGTTCGGCGCTTTTGGAGAGGATACTGTTTAGCACTGGCACACTGTCATTCATGGTGTTCTGCAGATCCGGCAGCTCATCGAGCACCCTGTTTATGGAATTGAGCGTACTGTCGGCTTGTTTGGCAAGCTTTGCTGCACTATCGGTCAGACTGGACATGTCGCCCGAGTGATCGTCAATAATGTCCTTGTAATCGTCGATCAGCGCCAATGTGCTTTGCCCCGCACCGCTAATCGAATCTACAGCGCTCAGAAGTTGCTTGGTATGGTCAAGCAGCTCTGTAACAGTGCCACTCTGCAATAGTGCCAACATCGCCGGATCAGTGATCAGGCCACTACCAACGAGCGAATCAAAACCGCTTTCCATCTCGGCTAATGTTCCCGAAAATTCCGTAGACGCGTTGGACAGACTTGAAAGCGCATTGGACAACCTGTCATGCACCCGATCCACATCGTTATCCCCGTAGGCCTTATTCGCAATATCGTCGAGCATATCGGTAACGTCGTTCAAGCTTGCGGTTAAATTTTTTAGAGCCTTGCGATATGGTTCAATATCGTTCTGTGATTCCACAATAGTATCCAGAATTTCGTTTGTGCTATTTTGAAGTTTCGTCAGGTTCTCCTGTGTCTGTGTCAGTTCCGGTACCATGGAATCCATCTGTTCAACAAGATTTCGCAGAGCGGCTATGGCCTGATCCGTGTCGGAGTCCACTATGCCGCGCGATTCAATCAGCTGTTCGCGCACCTCGTTGAGTCCGGAAACGCCTGCCGATATTGCGGTAAGGCTACTGCTCATGCTGTTGATGGTCGTTAGCAGTTCATTTATACTCTCATATAGATCATCGGATGCATTGCTGACCTTGTCCTTTGTGTTGCGCAAGTCTGAAATATGGTCGAATTGCGACATTGTCGCGGGAGTCATTATCATGATCAAACCGTTACTTTCAAATTTGTCGGCACTGATCCGTATTGTGTATGTATTGTCTTCGCCCGGCAGCCCTAAAAAACACACTATTTTGTAGGAGCCAAACGACTGAATCTGCGCACCCGGCGCATCGATTGAGTTGGTTTTATCCATATCGATACCAGTCGTAACCATCAGCGTCATGTTGTTCTTATAGTAATCACTGGTTTCGGCATTTGGAATAGTATGTACCGTAATTTCCACAAGACCCTTTGCGCCAGACAACTTTTCCGCCTTGATCGGTATGCCGTCAAGTTTGTAGGACACATCGAACGTCCATGGCATCTGAAGCGTCTTGATATCCGTGGGGATACACTCATAATAGAATCGCTGTTTATCCGGGGTGGAAAGGTTCCAGGAAACCGCGCCGCTTGCAATCTTCGGCTCGTCATAGGTGCTCATGTTGTAGACTTTTGAATAATTACCGTAATCCGTAAACGTGGTTTCTCTATTTAGGCTGACTCCCTTGACAATGCGCATGTCT
>JAYFPV010000052.1:0-3706 GCA_034927465.1 Lawsonibacter sp. | reverse complement strand
GGTGCGCAGCATTCCATCGGACGGGGCCCTGCGCAGCTGTGCCACCTATCTGCTTCTGGTGACCAAAGCGGCGGGAGATGGTGTGCCGGATCGGCTGGCGATGAAGCAGGATGGATTGGCGGTTCTTGCCGGATCTTCCGTAATTCTACCCCAATCTGTAGTGCTGGATAACGGACTGAATGTGTTGAACAAGGATCTAAGTGATTTGACCATGACGTCTCAGGAGAATCTGGGGACAGTGAAGGATGGCGTCTATACCGCCGGAAGCAAGGCGGGGACAGACACACTCCGCCTAAGTTCCGGAAATTTGGGGGTGACAGGTACTGCCCAGATCCATGTGGTAGACGCTTTGACGTCTTTTGCGGTGTCTCAAAGTGGGAATTCCTCTGCGCTAACGGCCTTATCAGTGAAGCCAGGGGCGACGGTTCAACTTGCCGTTACCGGCAGCTATTGGAACCGAGCCGCCCTACGGGACTGGGGACCCGTTGCTTGGACGGTGACGGGCGAAGTTGGAACTGTAAGTCAGAACGGACTGTTTACCGCTTCTTCCAAAGCGGTCAGCGGGACGATCACCGCTTCGGCCGGAGGATTGACACAAACCATCCAGGTTGCTACATACAGTGTCCATCAGGACGTGACCGAGGATCACTGGGCCTATGAGGCAGAGGAGTACTGCTATGGCCACGGAATCGTGTGCGGAATTTCAGCCACCGAGTTTGGACGGGACAATCAAATCCGCCGAGGCGACTTTATGCTGATGCTGTATAACGCAGTGGGCAGGCCGCAGGTGACTTCCAACTGCACCTTTACCGACGTGACTGCCTCCGATTACTACTACACGGCGCTGTCCTGGGCACAAAGTGCCGGACTTGCTTCCGGTACCGGAAACGGAGCCTATTCCCCCGGTGCCTCCATTACCCGGGAGCAGGCATTTACCATTCTGCGTCAGGCCATGCCACTTCTGGGCAAGGAGTGTCCAACCGGAAGCCTGACGGTGCTGGATCAATTTTCGGACAAAGATCAGATTGCCGATTATGCCAAGGGGCACACCGCGACCCTTGTATCCCAGGGTGTGGTCAGCGGTAAGGGGACCGGCATTGATCCAAAGGGAAATTTGACCCGGGCGGAAATGGCTGCTCTGCTATATAAATTGATTACCTATACGCCGATTATGAATACAAATCCCGATTCAAATCAGCCGGACACACCGGATGCGTCGCAATATACCTTGACGATCAATAAAGTTGATTTTACCTTACAGTCCGGTGAGAGTTTCCCACTTCTAGCCACTCTGGCGCCTGCTGTCGAGGGTGCTGAAATCACCTGGAGCAGCAGCTCTCCCACAGCTGCAGTTGTCACGGACGACGGAGTGGTGACCAACCTGTTCCCCGGAACGGGAACCTCTGTAGCAACCATCACGGCCAGTTGGAACGGGACGAAAGCCACTTGTATCGTGTATTGCAAGCAGGCCAATCTCACCGGGACTGTGATTCATGCGGAGACAGGTCTGAACGTCCGTTCTGGACCCGATGCCAGCGCCGCTGTAGTGGGCGGGCTGGCCAACGGCACGCAAGTGGTGGTGCTGGGGGTAGAAAACGGCTGGTGCCACGTTCTATATCTGAGTAAGGACAACCAGGCAGCTATTGGATATGTGTCCGGCGACTATATTCAATTGTCTCATTAGGGCTGGGGGATTTCACGTGCCTTGATTTGATGATGGAGTGAAGGGTGGAAACGCCATGAAAATCAGTCTTTGTGTGGGGGATATTACCAAATGGAAGGTGGACGCCATTGTCAACGCCGCAAACACCTCCCTGCTGGGAGGCGGCGGCGTGGACGGAGCCATCCACCGGGCGGCGGGGCCGGAGCTGTTGGCCGAGTGTCGGACGCTGAACGGCTGCAATACCGGACAGGCCAAGGCAACCAAGGGTTATCGCCTGCCTGCCAAATATGTCATTCACACTGTGGGCCCCATCTGGCACGGCGGCAGCAGAGGAGAACCGGAGCTGCTGGAGAGCTGCTACCGAAGCTCCATGAATCTGGCTATGAAACTGGGCTGCCAAACCATTGCGTTTCCCGCGATCAGCACCGGTGTGTACCACTATCCCCTAGAGGCGGCCGCAGCCATTGCGGTATCTGCCGTCCGCCGCTTTTTGGAGCAGCATCCGGATGGACCGGAGGTTTTCATTGTCTGTTTTAACTCTGCCACTGAGGCTTCTTATTGTAACATAATGGAAAGTTAATCCAATCAAGTATGCCTGCGGGGAGCATCTCCGGGGGCATACTTTTTTTCACACGTTCTGCAAGAGGAAAGGGGGGAAGACATTGAAAATTAAGGACTCCACACAGCGTTTGTTGCAGAGTCATCCGATGTGCCGCTTCTGATGCTGAATGAGTATTACCCGCTGGCCTGGTGGACGCGCCGGATGCGGCTGGAATTCAGCACGGAGGTTTCGTTTGTTAGATTTGTTTGAAACAGTGGTGCGCGTCCAGCTTATATTCAAAGCGGAGAAACATGGGAAGCAAAGTTTTTTAGAAAACCATATTATTTTTTTTTGCATTGTGGTTTTATGATAAACAGGATTTTTTTGGATGCTTTGGACATATAGACTTGCGGAAGGAGTGGACAATATGAGCAAAAAATGGTTTCGGCTTTTGCTGCCGTCGGTGATGCTGCTGTTGCTCTCTGGATGTCTGTTCCGTCCGCCGGACGAGCTGTATAAGCGGCCCGAGATGTCAGCGGGCTATGGCCAACTGGTAGCCGCCATTCAACAGGTTCGTTCCGGATTGGAAGATGAGTATAACGTCCGATGCGAGGACGCAGTCATCGTCTCGGGGGATAACACGGCCGCTATCCAACTGCAGGACTTGAACGGCGACGGTCAGCGAGAAAGTGCGGTGGCCTTTTTTCGGGTTCCGGGCGTGGAGAAATCATTAAAAATTTATATTTTCACCCAGATGGGCGAGGATTATCAGGTGACAGGCATCGTCGAGGGCGACGGAGCGGCCATCTATTCGGTGGATTATGTTGATTTGAATGGAACGGGCAATAAAGAGCTGGTGATCAACTGGCAGGTGAGTACCGGGGTCTATCAGCTGGGAGCGTATACGCTGGATGAGTTGAACGTTTCGGCGGACAAGTCTGGGAAGGAAGCAGAGGGAGGTTCTCACGTCTACACGACGGACCGATCTTCTCTGCTGGCGACGGAGTTGCTTTTGACCGGATGCAGCGCGGCAAGTGAGAGTTCCGGCAGCTATTCCAGCGGATACCGGCTGCTTGATATCGATCAGGACACGAGAACAGAAATTGCGGTGGTCCGGATCAATTCTGCGGGTATGGACAGCCAGGTGGAAGTGTATGGCTGGACGGACGGACAATTGGAAAGTATCGGCAATGTGGAACTGTCGGCCGGCGTGGCTACGTTGAACAAAATGCGGGCCAACTATCTCAGCGGAGAATATTATCCTCCTGCACTGTATGTTTCCTGCACCTTGAAGGACGGAAGCCGGACTACCGACGTGCTGGCTTATCAGATGGTGGAAGGGAAAGAGCAGAAACAGCTGGTGAACCTGTCCCTGAATCCGAAGACCGGTGTGAGCCGAAATCGGATCCAGGGCTATACCGAGGTGAGTCCGGCTGACATCAATGCGGATATCGTGCTGGAACTGCCTTCTCCCAGTCTGCTGCCGTCTTATGGGGACGCAC
>JAYFPV010000476.1:0-1942 GCA_034927465.1 Lawsonibacter sp. | reverse complement strand
GGGGGGTTTTTATAATGACGGGTGAATATCCTGTTATTCTGGACGGAGCAAAGGCTGGAAAACTAAATGTTTCCAAGCAGGGTTTGAAGTATATTTTTGACGCATTTTGTCCGGACACAGACAAGCTTATACGTCTATCGGTTTATAGCGACAGCGGGGAAGGATACTTGGGTGTAATGCAGCCTGATAACGGTGGAATGCGTCTGCACAGGGAGATGAGCCAGAACGCTCTGTCGCAGTTTCCTCGCGAGATAAAGTATGCCGGTAGGTCAGGAGAAAAACGAGAAAAACAAAAGCAGCCGCAAAAGCCAAATGCAGCTCAGCAAAAAAAGGAAAACGATACATATTGGAAAAAAGACGCGTTGGGGATGCTCTGGTCAACTGAAAACGGAGTTGAGCTTTGCGCAATACCCAAAATATTGAAAATAGCCTGCTACGGGGTAGAGCTGCCGGCAAGGACTATTGAAGGCGTTGATTATCGAATTTTTAAAATTGAAATTGGAAAAAATAACTTTAGATATTCGACCTCCGAAGAGTAATACTAAATGTGCATTCTAAAAAGGAGGTTGCAAAATGGCAAATCTAACTTCTAAAGAGCTTACTGCGCTCGAAGATCAAATTGGACAGGAAGAAACTTTTGTAAAAAAATATGAAGCAATGGCCTGTCTTTGCAATGATACTAAGATTCAAGATGAGTTGAACGGCTTCGCAAACCGTCACAGGCAGCACTACAATACACTAGTGTCGTTTCTGCAGTAAGGAGGAAAAATATGGCTAACCCCAATCAGACAGCACAGATTCTCGGCGAAAAAGAAATTCTTCAGGACTCTCTTATCAGTCAGAAACTGATCAGCAGCAATTACAATACTTTTGCCGGAGAATGTGTCAACGAACAATTGCGCGGTGCATTTTTAACAATATTGGATGATGAGCACAAGATCCAGGCGGATATATTTAATGAGATGCAGTCAAAAGGTTGGTATCAAACGGAACCTGCCGAACAGCAAAAACTTGATAAAGTAAGACAAAAATTTTCAACTTGCATGTAACTTGGCTAAACGGGATGAGTATTTCTCATCCCGTTTTCATATTTATACTTAACATTTAATAGCTCTTATGTTACACTATAAAAGATACAGCAAATCATATGTCGTGGAGGTAGTCTTCCATGTTAATGAGCGATCTTATTGTAAAAAAGCGCGACGGTGGCAATTTAACCAGTGAAGATATTCACTGGATGATATCCGAGTATACAAAAGGGGTAATTCCTGATTACCAAATGTCAGCAATGCTTATGGCGATATTCTTTCATGGAATGAGCTATGAAGAAACCCTGGCACTTACTATGGCAATGATGCACAGCGGAGATATAATAGATCTGAGTTCTATTGGCGGTCTTAAGGCTGACAAGCATTCAACCGGCGGAGTTGGCGACAAAACTTCTTTGATATTATGCCCATTATTGGCATCTCAGGGGGTAAAAATGGCAAAGCTCTCCGGCCGTGGACTTGGCCACACCGGAGGCACCATAGACAAGCTTGAAAGCTTCAGTGGTCTTACCACAGCAATGACCATGGACAAATTTTTTGAAAATGTGAACAAAGTTGGGTTCGCAATTGCAGGTCAAACTGCCGACATTGTACCCGCCGATAAAAAGCTGTATGCTCTGCGGGATGTCACTGGCACGGTGCCCAGCTCCCCGCTTATTGTAAGCAGTATCATGAGCAAGAAACTCGCCTCCGGAGCTGATGTAATTGTATTGGATGTAAAAACAGGCAGCGGTGCTTTTATGAAGACCGATGCTGAGGCATTTGAGCTTGCTAGGCAGATGGTAAAGGTCGGCACCGGAGCAGGTAAGCGCATTGCCGCCGTGGTAACAGATATGGATCAGCCTCTGGGGTATACAGTCGGAAACGCTCTGGAAGTGAAAGAAGCAATTTCT
>JAYFPV010000278.1:0-7975 GCA_034927465.1 Lawsonibacter sp. | reverse complement strand
TGACAAGTTATTTTATTACGGTTGCGGTGAACATCGCTATTTTTGCGCTGCTGGCACTTAGTCTGAACATCATTACCGGATATGCGGGGCAAGCGATGATGGGACATGCCGCATTTTTCGGGGTGGGGGCCTACACCTCTGCCATTCTGACAAACGCCGGGATAAACTTTTGGCTGAGCCTGCCCCTAGCAATGCTGGCGGCGGGACTGTTGGGCGGGTTGGTTGGGATAGCAAGCCTTCGGGTTCGGGACGATTTTCTGGCGATCACAACCATCGGCATTAACTTTGTGGCGGTGGCGCTGTTCAATAATATGAAAATTTTCGGGGCATCTCTTGGCCTCGGAACGAAAAGCCCAAAGCTGTTTGGACGCGCCATGGGTAATTTGGACTATCTGGTTTTGCTGCTGATCCTGATCGTGATTACCTGCCTTCTGATTGTGAAAATGCGGAGAGCCTGGTTCGGCCTGGCCCTTGCCAGCATCCAAAACGACGAGGGGGCGGCAAAGAGCTTTGGAATTAACGTCAGTCAATATAAGATTCTGGCCTTTATCATCGGAACAGCCATCGCGGGGCTGACCGGCGGGATTTATGCCCACAGAATGGGTTTTATCTTTTCTAGCAATTTTGCGTTTACCGTTTCCATTACCATTCTTTCCATGGTCGTGATTGGAGGAATCGGGACAATTCGCGGACCGCTGCTGGGAGCGGTTTTGCTTGGCAGCGCGCCGGAATTGCTGCGGTTTGCGGACGATTACCGGATGTTGATCTATGGAGGACTTCTGGTGTTGGTGGTCCGGTTCCAACCTCAGGGCCTGCTGGGTGAAAACAGCGTTTTGCTCCGCCTGTGGGGTAAGCTGCGCCATGGAACGTCGGCGCAGAAGAAAGGGGCGGTGAAAGTATGAGCGAAAGACAGGAGATCCTCCGTACGGAAGGCTTAAAGATGTACTTTGGCGGACTGAAAGCCGTGGATAATCTGGACATGAATGTCTATGCCGGGGAGATGCTGGGGATTATCGGCCCGAACGGTGCCGGAAAGACAACGCTGTTCAATGCCATCTGCGGCGTGTACAAGCCCACCGGTGGACGGGTTCTTTTAAATGGAGAAGAGGTACAGGGGCTGCCCGCGCATGAAATGGCGCGCCGCGGCGTGGCCAGAACCTTTCAAATCAGCAAACCCCTGCACGATTTGACCATTTTAGATAATGTGGTAGCCGCGGCCGGAGTGCATGAGTATACTGGAATTCGATCGTATTTTCACAAGAGTCACACGCCGGAGGTCGTTGCCAAAGCAGAGGCGGTGTTGCAGCAGGTTGGTTTGATGGACATGCGGGACAAAAAGGCGCGGGACGTCAGTCTTGGGTACCTGCGCCGGCTGGAAATCGCCCGGGTTCTGGTGACGGAGCCAAAGGTCATCATGTTGGATGAACCCTGCGCGGGCCTGTCCAATTTTGCCATCAACGAGGTAACACAGCTGATTCTGGACCTGAAGGCCAAAAAACAGACCGTGGTGCTGATCGAGCATAACCTTCCGATCACCATGAAAGTCTGCGATCGAATTTTGGTGCTGAACTATGGACGTAAGATTGCAGAGGGAAGTCCAGCTGACGTGCAAAAGAATCCTGAGGTGGTGGAAGCTTATCTGGGACAGGAGGATGAGGACTGATGCTGAAGATTACAGATTTGCAGGTATCTTTCGGCCAGATGGATGTTCTGCATGGAATTTCTCTGGAAGTGGAAAGGGGAGAGCTAATTTCCGTCATTGGCCCGAACGGGGCAGGCAAGACGACCCTGATTCGTTCTATCATGGGGCTGAAGGAAATTCATTCCGGAAAAATTGAGTATGAAGGACAGGACATCACCCACGTGCCCGCATGGAAGCGGGCGGAACTGGGCATCGGTTATGTTCCGGAAGGGCGCCGCGTGTTCGGAAATCTGACCGTGGAGGAAAATTTGCGCCTCGGCGCCTACCGCGTAACGGACAAAGCAACGATTCGACCAAATATCGACCACGTGTATGAGATGTTTTCCCGGTTGGGGGAGCGCCGAAACCAGCTGGCCAGAACGATGAGCGGCGGCGAGCAGCAAATGCTGGCCATTGGCCGTGCGCTGACGCTGATGCCGCGTCTGCTGCTGATCGACGAGGTGAGCATGGGGCTGATGCCTCTGATGGTGACCACCTGCTTTAAAATTATTAAGGACCTCAATGACAATGGTATTACCGTTCTGGTTGTGGAACAGAATGCCAACAAGGCGCTGAAAATTGCGCACCGAGGCTATGTGCTGGAAGCAGGGAGCATTACGATGACGGATACAGCAGAAAAACTGCGGGAGAACGACATCGTACAAAAAGCGTATTTGGGGGGATAAATGCCGATCAAGTCAAAATTCAAAAGGTCGAAACCCGGTTTTTGCGGGTTTCGACCTTTTTTTCCTAAAATACCTGCTAGACTTTTAAGGAAAAATCCAATGCTCAATCAACGCAATGTACGAGCGCGCGGGCATCACTGCAGTTTATATAACAGACGATAAATTCAGTAAACCTGTTTGACTGATACAAAATAAACTTTTTGGTTCAAAAAATGCAAATATTAGTTCATTACTTGCAAAAAAGAGAATGAAAGTGATAAAATTAAAAAAGAAAAAGGAACGATTGTGAAATCCAGTCTCATGACATTTATAGTTCAGAAAAACGCTTAAAGACCGGCTGGACTGCATGAAAGCCTTGTGGTGAAATGAAGTTGCTGCAATCAATAAAATAGTGGAAGTTTCCAACGGTAACGAGGACAGCCCATGACACAGCAGAGAAAGCTTGGATGGTTGGCTGTCCTTCGCTTTTTTAGGGACGAAAGACACGCAAAAGAAAAATGGCAGAGGGAATGTTCAGTCAGAAAGAGTTTTGGAATACGAAAATGATTGAAGCGGTCTATCTTGATTTGGCGGACTGGGAGGACCCAGGCGTAAAAACTGCCGTTTCGGCGGTAACGAGGTTGTTTGGCAACATTGCGCTGCGTGTGTGTATCGCTTGAATTCGGGCGGAGAAATCGGAGAGAGAAGCATGAACGAGACCAAAGTACCCAAGAAATTTCATCAGAAGCCAAGGGTAAGAATCACGGCTGGAATTCTGGTGGCCGCTTTGCTGCTTTCCCTGGGAGCGAACGCGGCCGTTGGCATCCGAATACAGCCTGGGGATCAAACCAAGGCGGCGACCAATTACCTGGTGGACCACACCAAGTATGTAATCGAGGGGCGACTGAAGCGGCTGCAGGAAAAGGTCCGGGCCTTGCAGGAGCCAACGAAGGTTGAGGATTATTACCGTCTGGCCGGAACCCAAATCGCCCAGGAGGATTACACGGGGGCCTTGTCCAGCATGGAGCAGTGCTTGTCAATTTATTCGGGCGGAGACGATGCGTTGTATTTGGATCTGCTGATGAAACGTGGGTGCCTGTTGGTGCTTCTGGGTCAGGATGACGAGGCGCTGCAGGCTCTGGATCAGGCGCTGGAACAGGACCAAGAGCAGGCCGATGCCTATCTGGTCAAGGCCCAGATCTATGCCCAGCGGGAAGAGACCGAGCCGCTGGCCCTGGCGCTGGAGGCATATCTGGAACTGAAACCGGAGGACAGCCAGATCCGGGCGCTGCTGGCACAGGCAATGTTTACCGCCGAAGATTACAAAGGGGCGACTGAGCAGTACCAGGAAATTCTGAATACCGCTCCGCCCGATGCAGACTTGACGGAAACGGCTTATTTATACGGGCTAACTAGTATCCAGCTGGGGAATTTTTCTACCGCGGAAAAGAGCCTGAAGCAAGCACTGGCAAAGGACAACACCCTGGAGGGGATTTACTATTACATTGGGGTATGCCAAATGTCACGGGGCGATTATGCGGGCGCGGTGTCCAATATGACAGCGTCGATTCAACAAAACAGCCTGCTTCAGCTGAGCCACTATACCAGGGGCGTATGCAGGCTGATGACGGAAGATTATGACTATGAAGTGGCGGTTGAGGACCTGCAGAAGGCGGCCGATTATAAAGGAACCGACGCCGATCAGACGGTGACGCAACAGGCAAAGGATTTTCTGGCAGAATTGGCCACCGCCCAGGAAGAGGCGGATCGGCTTGCCGCGGAGGAAGCGGAGCGCCTTGCGGCGGAAAAAGCGGCAGCCGCGGAGCGCGCGGCCAGCCAGGAATCGTCCGACTCAGGATCGGAACAGAGCGCGGGACAGCCCCAGCAGCCGGGGGAGAATGCAGCGGAATCAAACGGAACAGCATCCGTACAGGGGGAAGAACTCCAGGAACCGGCAGGAGACCAGTCATAAGATGTGGAAGAAGAAACGTATCATGGTCACGGAAGGTTGGTGCCGAGAATGAAATTAATGGAAACGCAACGAAAACCCGGGGGAAGAACTGGCAGTCTGAAAGTACTGGCAGTTTTGCTTGTCTTGCTGCTGGTACTCCCAATGGCTGCGTTTGCCGAGGATGGGGATTCCATTCCCGACGGCAATACTAGCAGCTCTGACGTGGTAGATGATGGTACGACCGGCGACACGGGAGGCAGCACGGATGGTACGACCGGCGACACGGGAGGCAGCACCGATGGTACGACTGGCGACACGGGAGACAGTACCGATAGTGTAACCGGCGACGCAGAAGCGGATGACGCTGGAGACGATAGTCAGCCTGCCCTCACTGCCCAGAGCATGGAGGCTCCTCTTCTGGCTGCGGCCGCAGCTGAGACAACCACACAGGCTACAACTCAGACAACGACCCAGACCACACAGGCCTATGAGATTTCGGAAGGGTCAGCATATGTGGTGGGCAGTGAGTCTACCGTGTACAAAAACACGGCGGCGGCCAACGCGATCCAGCAGGCGATCGATGCCGCCATCCAGGCAAGTCAGGACAGTGTGACCATTGTGGTCAACAACGGCGTCTACACAGGCGGAATCACGGCAGCGGCTGTTTCTGGAAGTTCCGGTACGGAAGGTGAGGCGGGAGAGGCTGGAACGCTGGCCCTCAACATTATTGCTGCCGACTCCTTTACCAAAACGGACGACGGCAGGGTCCCCACCGACGAGGACGGCGACGTGGTAGTCAACGCCAACTCTGCCGGGGGTGTGCAGGTGGAGGGCGGCCTGAGTGTGGAGAATGTAAACCTCTTGCTGGCCGGACTCTACTTTGCCCTAAAGGAACGCGAGGAGACGAAAGATGCCGTCAGCAGCAGTGCCGGCGGCTCCGCGTCCACAACAACCACCACCAGCGGCAGCGACCGGGACAGCAATGAGATCCTGGTCAAGAACGCGGACTCCTTTGCCTATTACGGCACGGAGCTGGCGGATGATGTAACCATCAAGCTGACCGATGTGAGTGACAGCGTCGCCGTTGATACCGGAGCGGGTGACGATACGCTGAATCTATCGGTCACCCAGACGCCTTCAGCTGTGATCGACACCGGAAAAACCACGGCCCAGGATCTGCTGGATGGATCAGAGGATCTTCAAAGCGATGTTTCGACCGCCATTCAAAACGGGATTACCAAAGGCATTCACGAACTGGCCAATGCCGTCACCGGCGAAGACGGGACCACGGTAGTCAGCTATCAGGACAATCGTCTGCAGGTCACGGTGGAGACCGGCGACGGCGATGATGAAATCGTGATTAAGCTGGTCAACAGCACCGAAGTCGTCCTTCCGGGAGACGACACCTCCGGGACCGGTGCGGAGCCCACAAACATCACCGTGAAAGTAGACCTGTCTGCCAGCAAGGTAACCATCAGTTCCGGGAACGGAACCGATGAAATTACCCTCAAGGGCGGCATGGAGCTGGACAGCCTGTCCACCACGGCGCTTCAGCCGCTGCTCAACGCGGTGTACAAGGCGGCCACTGAGCTGTCCAACGCTACCGAACTTGAGGCGGGGGACGGCACCCGGGCGATGCCCCAAACCACCATCGAGGTAAAGGGTGGAGCGGGTGATGACCTGATCAATGTGGATACCACCGCGGCTTTCTCCTCCTTCCGGGGAGTCAATGCGACTGCATACGGAAACGGATCTGAGAGCGGCGCAGCCGACAACGAGTTTGACCGGATCCATCTCACCGGCAAGGTGGGCGACAGCTACATGACCGAAGGCGACCACCGTCTGGAGGGCAGCTTGAGCGCCGAAGGCACAGGCTCCATCCACATGGACGCCAACGCGGAGATCTCCGTTCTCAACGATGTGCTCAGTATCTCTGAGCTGTATGCCGATTTGAACGTGTCCCTGATCGATGTGGATGCGGTGACTGATGTGCTGCAGGGTAAACATACCGTGGAGGCTACCCTATCCGATATGGCGGGGAAGACGTTTGCGTCCTTCACCAACTACGTCATCACCGATTATACCGACAATGCATCCTTCACCAACCTCACCGGCACGGACACGCTTCTGTCCAACCTCTATATCACGGGGAGCGACCTGAAGGTGGGCAGCGTGAAGGTGCCGAACATCAATCTGATCCTGACCGCCGGAGACAGCGGCTTGAATGATGCGGGCAGCATTACGGTGAACGGCGATGTGGAAGGCCGAAACATCCTTTTGCTGCTGTCCAACACCGACAGCCACCAGCTGGCCCTGCTGGAAAATGATCTGCAGGACGATGATGAGGATCTGGCCATCGAGGCCAGCCTGTTCGACATCATCAGCGATGTCAAGATTGCCTTGGCTGAGGGAGCATCTCTGACGGCCGCTCAGGCAGTGGACATCTCAGCGTCCAGCAAGCAGACCCAGGGACTGCTGCCTACCCTCTCTGATTTAACCGCCGGGCTGGGCGAAGAGCAGCTGGCTGCCTTTGATGCGGCGTCCAACCTGAACTTTGTGGCCATCAAGACCGGCAGCGCGGTAATCGAAATATTGGGCGACATTACCGCCGGCGCAATCCGGGCCACGGCCAAGTCTTATGTGGATACCGACGCTACCAACGAGGCACTGGCCAGCTTTGGGCTGCCACTGGCCGTCGGCGTGGTAGTCTCCGAGGCGGGCGTGAGCGTGGGCGGCGACGCGAAGCTGCAATCCAACATCGGGGGAATTACCCTGAAAGCGGATTCCAGCGTGGCGCTGACCACCGAGGCGCGGTCCGGCCGTCTGCCCTTCACTCTGGCAGTATCCGTGGTGGATAACGACGCCTACGTAGACATCAAAGGCAGCAGTGAGCTGGACGCGGATGGCGACATCACGGCCAGTGCAAAGGGTGGCGTCCAGGTGCGGACCATTTCAACTGGTACCAGCAAGATGCCCCAGACCAGCTATGGCCAGGCTACGTCGGTTACCACCAATGACCAGACGCCCTCCCACAATTCAAACCAACTGGATGTGGGCAAATCCGGCGGCTTCTTTGCCGTGTCTGTGGTGAACCAGGACGTGTTCGCCTCCATCACGGAACAGGCCAGAGCAGTGGCCGAGGGCGGATTGAATGTAAACTCCGCCGCCCGGGAGTATGTGGTCAACGAAGCCACCTCCAACCCCGATGAGGGCGGCCAGTCCATGATGCTGGATCAGCTGCTCCTTAAGGTGGATAGTCTGCTGACTCAGACCACCAGTAAGCTCAGCAGCACCAGCACGCCGGGCAGCCAACAGACCCAGCAGAAGAAGACGGGTGCCCTGACCGGCATCGTCAATCAGTTGACCGGGAAAACGGGAACCGGATCCACGACCAATACCGGCGTGGGCAGTCTGATCAACAGCAGCTCCTCCGGCGCCACCAACGGCACTGGCAACACCACCAATTCCATCCAGCTGGTGGGCGCGCTGGCCGTAACCTATGCCGGAAACCACAACCAGGCCTATATTGACACCAAAGG
This sequence comes from Lawsonibacter sp., assembly GCA_034927465.1. Classification (GTDB taxonomy): domain Bacteria; phylum Bacillota; class Clostridia; order Oscillospirales; family Oscillospiraceae; genus Lawsonibacter. Next base: position 139 of record JAYFPV010000278.1, on the reverse strand, counting down.
TGTGATCCAGGCGGGCGGAACGCTGGGCGTTCGGGCCGAGGGATCCATGACGGTCGTGACGCTGGCCGACGGGTCCCCCGTGAAACGGACCAGCGCCGGTTCCACCGGCACCGCCAGCGGCATTGTTGCTGCAAGCCCC
>JAYFPV010000328.1:0-3045 GCA_034927465.1 Lawsonibacter sp. | reverse complement strand
AGGGGGAGCGGAGGACATCCGTATTGTAGATAATATCCCCGTCTTCGAAATTAGCCTTCAGCATCAGTGTCGTCCCGCCATAAGGAAAGCTGTCTACCAGAATCTTCATTGCGTCGGCATTGTAGATATAGACGCAGTACGAATCATAGGACCATGCCTCATCAGGCCCGTTTTTCGCTTTCAGGGACACGGTGTAAACATCCATCAGGTGGCTGTCATCGACACTGCCGATACTAACCGTCAGCGTCCGGCCAATTTCCGCCGGGGAGCTGGTGGTCAGAACCGGAACGCTTTGGCTGTTTTTCGTCACGGTTAGAAGATATGCGGTTTCTGCGTTTTTGTTATCGATGTCAAAACCAACGGGAAATGTATCAGTGCTGTCGGTGAGAGAAGCCGACTCCATACGTGTGAGCACGGCCCTGGCGGGAAGCGCTCGCACTCGGATATTTGCCGTATCGGTTAACGTTACACTAGACTGCATATCCTTTGCACTGACTTCAAGTATGTATCCGTATCTGCCCTTGACTGTGATATTTTGCAGTTGCGCGGGCACGGTGTAGAAAGTCGTTGGAGCTTCCGCCGTAGCACTGAGAGTTTCCTCCGAGAGCAGGTCGCCCTTTTTCAGCACGTCGCCCTCATAGTCCGCCGCATAAAGGGTAAAGGTAAAGTCTGTCTTCGTTCCGCTCCCGCCGTAAGTGTCATTTCGTTGGCAGAGGTTTGAGAAAATACTGATTTTGGCTGTGCCGCCCATGAGAATCTCCTGATTTTTCAGGCCGTTTGGCACGTAAAGGTATGCTCCCTCCGCCTCACGCACCGTGAGGGTGCGGCTTACAAAGGTCATTGCGTCGGCTGACAGAGGATTCGTGACCATCAGAGTAAAGCTTACCTCTCCAGGCATGCCCGTCAGCGTAATGTTGCCGGAAACATCAATTGCGGCAATTGCCTCGTCGCTGCTCGTCCAAGTGAAATAATCCGTTCCTTGCCAAGTAGCCGCCACATTGATGGTATAGTGCAGCGAGAGGTTGGTTCCCGCGTCGGCAAACATGCTGTTCCCAGAAGGCCAATTTGAATAATTTATCGTCAAATCGCTTGTGTCGTCAACTAGGGTGAGCGGCGGCACGGCGTAAAACGCACTCAGGCCGTATACCAGCTTATAGCCGCTGCCGGTGTCCATATAAATTTCCGGCGCGTAGTATTGATTCTCACCCGTGGTATTTTCCGGCGCGGTGAAGGAACCCATCAGTCCAGTGACCGAGACGGCATCTGTCTGCACGGTGAGTGGAATGTCAATGATGCCAGCGGCAGTCATCACTTTGGCCTTAACGGCGGAAGAGATGTCGCTGTCATCCAGCCGGGACAAATCCAAAAGCCAGTTGCTCAGGTGTCCGTCACGTTTGATGGGGATAGATACGGTCGCCGCCGCGCAGCGGCTTGTCCCCTGGTTGAGGGTGACAGTGGGCTCTGCGCAGTAGAAGAATGCCCGCTCCGGGTCAAAAGAAGATAGCAATGCAGATGCACTGCCGCTCCCAGTACTCTCCTGTTCTTTCCCCGATAGATCGACGGCGCCGATAATGTTTTCGACATTCACGGAAACTTCGGTGGCATCGAGAAAAGCGTCTCCAACGGTGTACAGGAAGCTGACAGAATCCGAAATGGTGCCAGTGGCCTCCATTGGATATAGCGTTTTACCATCTACCGTAAAGGTAATGCCGTCCGTATGGATTGGCTCGCTAAAGCTGATGATCACAGGAATCTCGTCCCCGTAATGGGCTTCATACATGCCGATTGTAACAGAGTTCACCGAGGGAGCAGTATCATCGGTAAATCGCACCTGCTGCTGCAGATATCCACCGCTTTCGTTCAAAAAGCAAGCTTTGACCGGAGCTGTCAAATTAGAGCCGTCAAAGATAAAGTCAAGCCTTTTGAAAATGCCGTTACTTTCAGCGTTCTTCCCAAGTCCGACTTGGCTGACCGCTGCGGTCTGCGGATATACGTCAGAGAAAAAGGATGTTTTTTCACCGGATCCAACACTGAGATCATATGTAAGCGTTGTATTTGAGCCGAAGCCGTCCGTTTGACGGCTTCGTGAAACCTGATAGCTGACGATTCCCGCCGCGTCCGTTTCATTTAAAAAATATCCTGTCGGCATTTGAATGCGCGTAAACACGCCCGCGTCAAGCATTTCCCGGACATCTCCTGAAATTTCCGCCGTTAGGGTCAGTGCTCCGTCGGTGGGAACCAAATAAACGCCGGGGCTGTCCGCATCTGGAACGTTGTTGAGGTCGACGAGTACCGCAGAGACGGCGTTATTGTAAGTTGCCGCATAGTTAAATTCGCTCTCAACCGGTATCGGTATGGTTATGCTGTTTCTGTCTCCGGTAAAGAGTGCGTTATTTATGCTGTCACAGTACAGGTAAAAAAGACGCGTGCCCGTCCAGAAGGCGTTTGGGCTGTTGGCTGTCCCGTAATTATTTGGGTTATCCGCAAAAGACGCGATTTCAATTTCGACATCCTGTTGCATTTCTCCCGCAGCAAAGGACACGGTTCCGGAGCATGTTCCGGTCAGATGTTGAACCGTATCTGCACTACCAGATATGGCAGTATAATGAAAGGTAACCGGCTGTTCTACGGGGTGTCCAAGCGTAAAGCGAAGCACAGCTGAGCGGGTATCCGCTGTGCTGATCATGCCTGTAGCCAAAATCTCATAGGAGACCCGGGTATCATCAGCGATCCCTGAAGGGCTCTGGATCGAGGCGACCACCGGCACGAGAGACAGCGCCTGCGCAGTGTCACTCAAAGACGTGTGAAGTGCTGTTGAAAGCAAAGAAGTATTGCTTGTTTCGGTAGATTTTGATAGCCTATCCGCAATAGCCTGAGCCGGGATCAGGGACAGCACCATCACCAGCGTTAGTGCCAGAGCTAAACAACGTTTGATAGCATTCATTGCAACACGCTCCTTGCATTCAAGCAGATTTTATATTATGATAGAGGTATATCAAAATATGACCGAAGTCACTTTTTCTATTATACAGAATATTTTATTTT
>JAYFPV010000119.1:0-7586 GCA_034927465.1 Lawsonibacter sp. | reverse complement strand
CGGCCGCACGCATACCGTATACACCGGGGTGACGGTGTGCCGGGACAAAACCTTCCTCACCCAACACGAGGCTACTTTAGTACGCTTTCGCGCTCTGTCCCAGGAGGAAATTTCCGCCTATGTGGCCACCGGAGAGCCCATGGACAAGGCAGGAGCTTATGGGATTCAAGGCTATGGCGCCCTTCTGGTGGAGGCGATCCAGGGAGACTATTTCAATGTAGTGGGCTTGCCGGTATGCCGGCTGGGCCGGATGTTGGCCCAATTTGGGGTAAACACTCTGGCGTTGTGCGCCCAAAAGGAGCAACCGTCGTGAAAGATTTCTTCCGCCAAAACGGGATATTGCTGCTGGTCATCGCACTGCTGCTGTCGATTCTCATTGGGATCGGCTCGGCATTTCTGGGCGGGAATGCAGACCCCTTGTCCAATGCAATAAACATCGTTGTCTCCCCCATCCGCGGCGGAATCTCTGCCGTTTTGGACTGGACGGAGGGAGTATACACCTATGTCGTTCACTATGATGAGCTTCACAGCGAGCTGGACGAACTGAACAGCAAGGTGGCCGAGCTGGAGGAGCAGGTGCGCCAGAATGAGGAGGCCAGCCGCGAAAACGAGCAGCTCCGGGAACTGTTGGATCTCCAAGCCCGCCGTCGGGACTTCACATTTGAATCCGCCCGTGTCACCGCCCGTTCCACTTCCAATTGGGAATCGACCCTGACCATCAGCAAGGGCTCTTCCGCTGGGGTTGCGGTTGGCAACTGTGTCATTACGGAAACCGGCGTGCTGGTGGGCGTTGTATCCGAGGTTGGTTCGAACTGGTCTACCGTGTCCACGATCATCAACACCGATATTGAAATGGGTGGCATCGTCTCCCGCACTTACTCGGCCGGTATCCTGGAAGGAGACTTTGCTCTGATGGGGAAAGGGCAGCTGAAACTGAGCTATCTGCCAGACGGGGCCCAGCTGGTGTCCGGAGACGAGGTGCTTACCTCTGGCAAAGGAGACATTTACCCCTCTGACTTGGTGGTAGGACATGTGGACGGAATTTTCACCGACCCCTCCGGCATGACCCGGTATGCCGCGGTGGTCCCCGATGTTCAGTTGGACACGCTGGTCGAGGTTTTTATTATTAAGGATTTTGACATCGTGGAGTAATCGCGTTTTCCTTTCGCAGAAAGGGGGTGGGTCAATGACCCGCCGCAACCTGATCCACAAATGGCTGGTCTACGCCCTGGGCCTTCTGCTCGTCTGGCTGTTGGACGCCTATATTCTTCCCCACTACCCGCTCTGGGGCATTATTCCGATGCTGCTGCCCTCCGCGGTAGTTGCGGTTTCGGTCCTGGAGGGGACCTATGCCGGCACCGGCTTTGGGCTGGGCGTCGGTCTGCTTTGGGAGTTGGCCTATCCCGGGGGCTTTGGCGGGCTGGTTGTCGCTATGGCTCTGGTTGGCACAGTCACCGGAGGAGCCGCCCAATATATTCTCTCCCAGTCCCTTCCGGGCTGTCTGCTGTGCACCGCTGCGGTATTGGCCGTTCTGGACGGCCTTCGGATCGCCCAAAGGCTGATTACCGAAACAGCCAGTCTGCCTGTTCTGCTTCAAATTGCCGTCCCAGAATGCCTGCTCTCTCTGGCTTGGACCCCGGTGGTCTACCTGCTCTTCCGAACCATCCACCGCCGAGTGGGCGGCACCAAACTGGCTTAGACCGTCCGTTCGCAATGTTCCAAGGAGGTGGTTCCCAACGGACACCAAACAATTTCATCGCCGTGTGTGGGCCATAGTGGTTCTGCTGGCCTTTGTTCTGACTAACATGGGAGCTTCCCTGTATGACCTGCAAATCAACAATGGCGACGAGTATTATCAGCAGTCAAAATATAAAATTGCTGAAACCGAAATCGTAGAGGCCGGCCGAGGGCAGATTCTGGATCGAAACGGCCGGGTACTGGTGTCTGACAAGGCGGTCTATCAGGTAAAGCTGAACACCTCTCTTATGGGCGACAACCGAAACGCCACTCTGCTCTCCCTGATTCAGGTAGCCCGGGAAAATGGGGTGGCGTGGTCTGACTCCCTTCCCATTTCTAATCAGCCTCCCTTTGTCTTCACAACCGCTTCTCCCTACTACACGGTCACGAAAAATGAGGACAACACCCAATCCACGGCTCTGACCCGTCTGGGCAAACTGGCGGTGAACATGAAGTGGATTAAAGACCCCACCAATGTGTCTGGAGGTCCCGACGAAACGGCAGATGGAACCGTGGAAACAGCGGAGACAGATCCAAACCAGGATGTTGGTCTGATGGACAAAATCAAGCATTTTTTTGCCGGCTCTTCCCCCCAGGCTCCCGTCTCCGAACCCAAGGTGGAAGAGAGTTCCGCGCTTCCCTCTGCCGCCCAGCTGCTGAACCTGATGTGCACATCCTTCGGTCTGGACGGAATTTCCGACGATCAACCTGCTTCCGTTGACGCCGGAGCTTCCACAGCCAACACCGGAAGTCTGAGTCCCGAGGACACCCGTGCCGTGGTCGGGGTGCTCTACGAGCTATATCTCCGCTCCCGGGAGGTCTACCAGATCCCCTATCTGTTTGCTGAGAATGTAGACATTACTTTTATCTCTCGGGTCAAAGAGCTGTCCCTTTCCGGAGTCGTCATTGATGCCACCACCGTCCGCCAGTACCACACCGCTTACGCCGCCCACCTGCTGGGCCGTGTTGGGCTGATGAGTGAGGAGGAGTGGGCCTCTTATAAGAATTCAGACCTTGACGGAGACGGCGTACCCGACTACCAGATGGATGACACGATCGGTAAGGAGGGCGTCGAGAAGGCCTTTGAGTCCTATCTCAGAGGCACCCCGGGCAAGCGGGCTCTGGAGAGGAACACCAGCGGGAAAGTGGTGTCCGAAACCTGGCTTACCCAACCAAAGCCCGGAGACAACGTGGTTCTCACCATCGACTTGGATTTGCAGATGGCGGTAGAGGATATCTTGGCAAACGCTCTGCCGAACTTGATCAGCAAGGAGGTGGCCGGCGCCGCCTGCGTGGTTCTGGACGTCAACAGCGCCGAAGTGCTGGCATCGGCCTCGTATCCCACCTTCAATCTGGCCACTTACTCCGCCGACTACAAGAAAAATTTAGAAAACCCACTGAAACCAATGTTTAACCGCGCGCTGCAGGGGACGTATGCTCCGGGTTCCACCTTCAAAATGGTCACTGCCGTAGCCGGTCTGGAAGAGGGTGTCATTACTCCATCCACCCAGATTCTGGACAAAGGGGTATACACGTTCTACCCCGGCTTCTCCCCTCAGTGCTGGATCTACCGCCAATACCACCGCACCCATGGCTGGCAAAACGTTACCCAAGCCATCACAAACTCCTGTAACTACTTTTTCTATGATGTGGGCCGGCAACTTGGAATCCAGCGTCTCACTGACTTCGCCGGCCGATTTGGCTTGGGTCAGAAAACGGGGGTAGAGCTAAACGAGGTCCAGGGGGTGATGGCCGGCCCCGAGTATACCAAAAAAATGGGCGGCACCTGGTATGACGGCAACACGTTGTCGGTGGCCATCGGCCAGGAGAGCAGCCAATTCACCCCAATCCAGCTGGCCAATTATATTGCCACCCTGGTCAACGGAGGCACGCGAAACGCGACGCACCTGCTGAAAGATGTCAAATCCAGCGACTTTTCTCAGATTTTATACACCTACAAGCCTCAGGTACTCAGTACCATTCAGATTCAGGACAAGAATTTAACCGCAGTCAAGGCAGGGATGCTGGCTCTGACCACCGATGGCTCGGTTGCAAAGTACTTCAAGGATCTTGGGGTCACGGTGGGCGCCAAGACGGGCTCCGCCCAGGTCAGCGCCCAAACTGAGTCCAACGCCGTTTTCGTCTGCTTTGCTCCCTATGACAACCCGCAGGTCGCCGTGGCCATCGTGGTGGAACATGGTGGAAGCGGTTCTGAATTGGGCGCCATGGCCGCCGATATTCTCTCATACTATTTTTCCGCACAGGAAACTCGGGAGGAGATTTTAACGGAGAACACTCTGATCCGATAAGCCCTTTCCTTTCCCGCGCTTGACGGGAGAGCAAAAACCAGGTAGACTGTTACAAACAATCGAGTTTATTTTTGGGGGAATCCCCCAGCAATTGGTAAGGAGATGCCTAACATCATGTCTGAAAACTGCACCCACGACTGTTCCAGCTGCAGCTCCGACTGCTCATCACGGGATATGCGTGTCCCAGCCAATGCCATGTCCAGTATCAAACGGGTCATCGCTGTGGTCAGCGGAAAGGGCGGCGTCGGCAAAAGCACAGTAACTGCCTCTTTGGCCGTGGCAATGGCTCGAAAGGGGCGGAAGGTCGCCATTCTGGATGCCGATATCACCGGCCCTTCCATTCCCACTGCCTTCGGCATCCATCAAAAGGCCACCGGAACCGATTCCGGGATTGACCCAGCCGTCACCACCGGCGGCATTAAGCTGATATCGTTGAATCTGCTGACCGCCAATGAAACCGATCCCGTCATCTGGCGTGGCCCCGTCATCGCTGGTGTGGTCACCCAATTCTGGTCTGAGGTAGTGTGGGGTGACGTGGACTATTTGTTTGTCGATATGCCGCCCGGAACGGGCGATGTGCCCCTTACCGTTTTTCAGTCTCTCCCGGTAGACGGGGTCATCGTCGTCACCTCCCCCCAGGATTTGGTGTCAATGATCGTGACAAAAGCGGTCAATATGGCAAGGATGATGGATATCCCGGTTTTGGGGCTGGTAGAGAACTATAGCTACTTCCAGTGTCCTGACTGCGGCTCCAAGCACGCCATTTTTGGGGAAAGTCATCTGGATCAGGTCGCTATGGAATTGGAGGTGCCTGTTCTGGCCCGCCTGCCCATCGACCCGGCCCTGTCAGCCGCCTTCGACTCAGGAACCTTGGAGCAGATGGAGCTGAATTATTTGGACCAGGTCGCCGACCGACTGGACGGCTGATTCAATGGAATAAACCGACGAAGGCCGCCGCTGTGTTTCCACAGCGGCGGCCCGTTTTCATCTTTGATTTTGTTCCTGCATAAATTGGATGGTTTGAACGATCAGTTCCCGCTGCTCTCGCAGCAGGAATCGGTAGGTTCCGATCAAATCCCGTTCTTCTTTCGTCAAATGCAGCGGCACATCCGGGTCTTCACTCAGTCCGACCAGATAATCCATGGTAAGATGAAAATACTGCGCAATTTTGACCATCAATTCCACTGATATATCATTGCGTCCATTTAAATAATTGCTGAGCATCGCCTCAGTCACATGGAATTCCTGGGCCAACTTTTTTTGCTTTACATCATGGTCCGTAATCCAATCTTTTGCCCTGGCCCCATAATTCATAATACTTCCCCCCTGAGGCAGTATGTTAAACTTTGAGAATATTATTTAAAAAATTTAATAATACTAAATTTTACTTATATTACTCTCATAATTCTGCATAATTAGCAATAGGAAATATTATTTTTGGTCATTTTTTCAATAGTCTGTTTGCTTTTGGTCAAAAAAAGGGCGCCGCTAAAAAGCGGCGCCCTCGAAATCCAAACTGCTTACTTGTGATCCACAGAGTACATGTGCTTGATCAGCTCCAGCACCTTGTTGGAGTAGCCAATCTCGTTGTCGTACCAGGACACGACCTTCACAAAGGTGTCGGTCAGGGCAATCCCGGCGTCGGCGTCGAAGATGGAGGTGCGGGTATCGCCCAGGAAGTCAGAGGACACAACCGCTTCATCCGTGTAGCCGAGAATCCCCTTCAGCTCGCCCTCGGAGGCCTTCTTCATTGCGGCGCAGATCTCCTCATACTTGGCGGGCTTCGCCAGATTAACAGTCAGATCCACCACGGACACATCCAGGGTCGGAACACGCATGGACATACCAGTCAGCTTGCCGTTGAGCTCAGGAATGACCTTGCCCACAGCCTTGGCAGCTCCCGTGGAAGAGGGGATGATATTGCCGGAGGCCGCGCGGCCACCGCGCCAGTCCTTCACAGACGGTCCGTCAACAGTCTTCTGGGTGGCGGTGGTAGAATGGACGGTCGTCATTAAGCCGTCGGTGATACCAAAATTGTCATTCAAAACCTTGGCAATGGGGGCTAGGCAGTTGGTAGTGCAGGAGGCGTTGGAAACAAAGTTCATGTCGGTGGTATACTTGTCCAGATTCACGCCGCAGACAAACATGGGGGTATCGTCCTTGGAGGGGGCGGACATGATCACTTTCTTGGCTCCAGCGTCCAGGTGGCCCTGAGACTTCTCTTTCGTCAGGAACAAGCCGGTAGACTCCACCACATATTCAGCACCCAGTTTCGCCCAGGGCAGATCGGCGGGGTTGCGCTCGGCAGAGATCAGGATTTTCTTGCCATTTACGATAATCGCGTTCTCAGTGCTCTCAACGGTACCCTCGAAGCCGCCATGCATCGTATCATACTTCAGCATGTAAGCCAGGTAGTCGGCGGGACACAAATCGTTGATGCCCACGATTTCGATTTCGGGATGATTCAGGCTGGCCCGGAACACCATACGGCCAATGCGGCCAAAGCCATTGATGCCAACTTTAATGCTCATGTTGAATGACTCCTTCTCTTAACTTTTCATACAATCTCATGATTCTTTGTTCGGGGTTCATAAAATATTATACCCTTTTTTCTCTTTTTTTGGTAGTGTCTTTTTTCCCATAATTCAAAAAAAATTTTCCGCAAAATTGGCCATAGCGCAAGGAAGCGCAGCCTTGTCTCTTTTTTCGACCTCCTTTCTCACTTAACTGCTGCTTAAATTACAAATCGTCCGCTTTTCCTCTTTTTTTACTTTTCTCTTGTTGTGATTGGAAATCTTTGCTATACTGTCTTCGACGTTTCTGTGACATGGCAACTCGATCTTTCGCGCATGCTATCTTTTGCAGAACAAATAAAATTATGACTCCAGTTCAGGCCGAGCTTGTCCGGTCAGGAGGTAACCACCATGCCAATTTTGAACCAGATTCTTTTAGATTCTTTCCCGGAGGCCGCTGTGCTGACCGATCAGGGACAAATTACCGCTGCAAATCTTATGGCCCGCCATTTTTTACCCCAGCTGGAACCCGGCGCACCCGCTCCTTCCTATCTCCCTCTATCCAAGTCTCCCGCCAGCTCCGGAACCTTTACTGTCAGTCTAAGCACTTATTCGTTCCGCCTTACTCAGCTTCCGGAAGGGCTGCTGATTCTCTTTCGCCCCGCTCCACAGACTGCTCTAACCGATATCCCACTGGACGGCGCACTGCGTCAGCTGCGCACGTTTATGGAGGACTTTCTACTGGAAGCCGGAAGCCCGTCTTCCGAGAGTCGAGCTTCCTTATATAAAAGCTTTTACCGTATGTTCCGTCTGGTGGATAACCTGGAACTTATTCGGACCGCGGGGCGTCCGGAAGGCCTTCCTTTTTCTCCCGTCTCCATGGACTTAGCCGGCCTGTGCAATCAGGTCATCGGAGAAGCTACGCCCCTGCTTTTGGATGGCGGGATTACCTTAGACTACCAGTCCTCTTTCTCTTCTCTGCTCATCCCAGGCGATCCACAACTCCTTCAGCGGCTGCTGCTGGAGC
>JAYFPV010000005.1:0-2150 GCA_034927465.1 Lawsonibacter sp. | reverse complement strand
CGACCATTACTATTTTGTCCTAACGAACAATAACTTTATGTTTGGGCAGGATTGGATGTGTACTATTTTCTTTTCTGATCCCATTGAAACGATTGTAGCGGAGCCAGATCCTATTGCACCTGCCGAGGCAGATAAGGATCTTGTGGCTCAAGTTATAGAAGAACTTCAACCCTATTTTGAAAACTACACGGCTGATCCTGCCGATCGAAACAATATGGTGAAAGAATATTACGCAAAGTGCAAGGAGTTGCTAAGAAAAATCAATGATAATGTTGTTGCACCTGTATCTCCTATGCTGCTGGTTGACTGTATGAATCCCAGCGTGGTTTTCGATGAAACTGCTCCGTTGGAAACTCAGCATTGGCTCACGGGAGAGAACTATTATACGCTTGACGGATATAATATGCCGGTGGGGGCCACAGAGACAGACCGCGCATTGGTGCTGAGCGCTTATGTGCCGCAGCATAAGGGAGAAGTTGACGGAGGTGCGGAAGTCCCTCTGATCTATATCTTTACTTACGATGTCAATGATATTAAGAACTCTCAGGACTATGCTTTTATTCGCGGCCAGCTTTTGACGTTTGAGCAGATGGAGCAATACAAAGTCTATGCGGATAGTCAATATGTTTGCTATGAAGTCACGGACCTGTTTTATTCGGATCTTCGTCAGCATACGGAAAGCATAATCAGCCAGAGAACGGACGTTTATTTTGACGAACAGGTTTGGCAGAAAGTGCAAAACATCTATCATTACTTTAAGGATAAAGATACCCTTAACAGTAGGTTCTCCTATGCAAATAGTGCAAATTAAGACAACAAACTAAATACACCAGTTACCAAGGCTCAAAACGAAGAGCCGATAATCCGTTCATCTTTTGGCGCGGTTTATCGGTTCTTTCTTTTATCAGTCAAATCTCTGCCGTGCAAGCGGAGATCAATACTTTATAGATTTTCGAATGCGTATTTTTTTACAAAAGCGTCACTTTGGTGGCGTTTTTACTTTAACTACGCTTGCCACCCATTGGGAACAAGGGGCGGCTGCTACGTGTTTACGGAAGTACCGAAAATGCCAGTCAATCAAGGCGCGCCGTTCCGCACCCTTGCTGATCGGAACAAATTAAAATACAATAGAGTGGCAATCAATAAAAGCAGAAAATAATTTCATATTTCATGCAACCAAAGCCGATTTTTTCGGAGTAGATAAGTAAGGGGCCATACCACAAATCATAGGAAGTGAAAAGATGGAGGACAGCCGGATCGTTGAACTATATTGGACGCGCTCCGAAAGTGCAATAGATGAAACAGCGGCTAAATACGGAAAATACTGCTATTCCATCGCTAACAATATTCTTGCAAATACCGAGGATGCGCAGGAGAGCGTGAACGATACATATTTGGGTGCGTGGAACAGCATACCATCACATCGCCCCTTTATACTGTCATCGTTTTTGGGGAAAATCACGCGGAGAATATCTATTAAGAAGTGGCAGGAACAGCATGCCGACAAACGCGGTGGCGGTGAGATCGCGCTTGCCCTTGACGAGTTGTCTGACTGTGTTCCATCGGAGCAGAGCGTTGAACAAGAAATAGAAGCTACGGAGTTGTCAAAAATCATTGATGACTTTGTTATGACCCTGCCGGTTACAGAAATGCGTGTTTTCATCTGCCGATATTGGTATCTTGATTCTATCTCCGATATCTGCCAGAATTTCGGTTTCTCACAAAGCAAAGTAAAATCCATGCTTCACAGGACGAGGCAAAAGTTGCTATTACATTTGAAAAAGGAGGGCGTTTTCTATGACATCTGAAAAGCTGCTGGAGGCTATCGGCAATATAAATTCCGAGGCAATATGGGACGCAAAAAAAGACATTTGGGGAAGATCCAACTCAAAACACAGGGCAGGTGGCCGCCGTCTCGCTGTGATACTGATTGCGGCTGTGCTTCTACTAGGACTTACCGTGTCAGCTATGGCCTATTTCGGCGTCGGAGAATGGTTCAAAAGCTTCTTCGCCGAACTCTCTGGAGGCGAGCTGTCGCCAAGGCAGCAGCAATACATTGATGAAAATGCCGTGGGTATCGGCCAGAGCGTAACGGTGGATGGCTATACCGTCACCGTTAATTCCGCGATCTGCGATGAGCAAACCCTTTA
>JAYFPV010000284.1:0-3097 GCA_034927465.1 Lawsonibacter sp. | reverse complement strand
TTTTTGGGAAGAGGAGCAGAAAAAATATAAGGAGAGAGCTAAGGCGTTACCCCCTTAAACCCCCTCCTGCCACAAATTTTACTCCGGTTGTTAAAGTTCGTCAATTAGTGCTGTGTTACAAGAATATTACAGTTTTTCACTTTGCACTATGGTCAGAGAAGAATCTCGGCACCGTGACCCGCCGTGTACGCCTGTGTCCGCTTTTGCCGCTGGACAGGAGCGTGTACCCCTCCCAGCAGCAGAAGCGAATGTGAAGAACTTTGTGCGGCGCGTTCCGCTATCGGAAGGACAGACCTGATTTAAGCCCGTCCCTCTCCAAACCGGACAAATATCCCACGTCGAAAACAGAGCAGGAGAAAGGCGGGTGGTCGTGCGCGACCTCCCGCCGGTCACTTCGCCCAGCAGTGCTGGGCGTTTCCGAGATTCCGGCGTAGGTGGTCGCTCATGAAATGTTTACTCGACAATTTCTGATGGAGGATAACGTTTAAGTTCTTGCCTTATTAGAGCAATTACTTCCTTTTTAGTTTCCGCATCCATCCCTAAGTTTTCTAATCCGTCCCAGCCTTTAATAGTTTTAGCGTATAATGCAACTCCGCCAACAAGTGGATCGGCATTCATAGTTACACTTCTGCCCTTGAATTTTCCTTCCTCAAAAGTGACAGTAATTCTGTCAGGCCCTGGATTACCTCGAATTTTCATATCTACCTCCGAAAAATAATAGTTTCTGTCAGGTTTTCTGGGTCAACGAGTATTATCTTAGAAACATACGGATTATCCATGAGCCTTGGCAACTCAATCGTCCGCCAAATGCTGTTTTCGCGCTGGGTTGCGCCAATAAGTGCGTGAACATCTCCAGAAACTTGCCCCGCATACTTTCCGGATGCATACTCCCAAGCTTTTTTTGAGCTTTGGTCGGCAATATCCCAAGTCGGCATTTCAATACCCTGGCTTTTCATAAGACCTTCCAATGTGGTTCCACCGTTTTTAGAGGCATGATCCATTGCAAAATCTTTGCCGCCAATGCCGTTAGAATTTCCAGACCAAAAGTAAGCCGTATTTGGTTCAGTTTTAAGTTGTTCATCTTTGAAGTAACGACCCGCGTCCCCCGCGCCCTCAGACATGGTTTCAGCGGTTTTGAGGAACGGATTGACAATTTCGGTGGCTTCGTCAGCGTTTCCGAAAATTCTCTTGAATGCAGACGCTGCTTCGTCGGTGCTCCCAAAGACGTCTTTCACTACTCTTGCGGCTTCGCTCGTGCTTCCGAGAAGGCCTTTCAGCACCGCAGCGACCTCATCCGCGTTTTTGACAACGCCTTTGAGTAGCTCAGCGACTTCATCGACGTTCTTGACGACACCTATGCCGGGAATGAACCCGATTGCGTCAAGCAGGGTTTGCCCCACATGTCCCGGAGTCCATTCCCAGTTGGTCACATCATGGATAATATCTCTTGCGTCTGCGGCGAAGTCCAGCCCGGTCAGACCCAGCGCGATCTGCCCAGCTGTGCCCAGCAGTGTCACGTCGTCCGTATAATTTCCAAGCAATATCTGATTCAGGGATTTCTCAGCATAATCCTTGCCCGTCTCCCCCGCGCCATCAGTGGGCTTTAAGGCGTAAATACTGCTTTCATTGCCTGAGTACGCGGGGTTTGGGCGATTACGCTCCGACGTGTCGGCTGTCGCCATTTCATATGCCAGCTGCCACAGCGGGCTATCTGCATTCCTATAATAATCCATATCCTGGCTGTTTTCAAGGGACATTTCCCTCGGCGCTGTGAGCCAGGCGGATGAAAGCTCAGGCGAGTCCTTATTTTGTCCCGTCCAGTCAGCATCCATAAAATCCCATGTTGGCGAGGAGTCAAAGTTATTTGAGGCAAGCGGGCTATTGCGGCTTGTCTGTCCCGTCCAGCCCGTGTCCATGAGATCCCAGGCGGGAGCGGAAGCCGCCAGAATTTCTAGGGCCATATCCATCTCCCTGCCGGAAAGAAGGGGCTGCTCTTGTCCGCCTCGCCCTGCGCCTGAGTCGGACAAGGCGCTGCCTCCCCCACCCGTGCCGGACGGAAGGCCATAGCCGCCGTACAACTGCGCCTGCGCGGTGCTGCCGCCGCTTTCCAGATAGTTTTCCATTGCGCCGAGGTCTTGAAAACCTATGGTCGGCTGCCAGCCGCTTAGACCGGCCGGCACGGCGATTTGCGTCCTGCTTTGCACTCTGCCGGGATTGTTATATATCCCTGTCGATGTGTCCACCGTCACTGCCGCCGGGGTTTCGGCACTCAGGCGGTCTGTATTGTTTATGTACGATTTCGCCTGACCGACATTGAAAAATCCCGGTGATGTCTGCCCGTTTGACAGTGCTGTCGCGCTGCTCGCCCCCCAAGTGGCGGACATATTTGTCGGCCGCACGGCGGTTTGCGGTACGGCGGGGAGCGTGGCGGCAGGCGTGCCTGCCGCAGCAGTTTCCGGCCTCCCCGGCATTTGCTTGGGCTTGTCCCACTGGATGCTCTTTTCCTTTCCCTTCCGTAGCCGCGGCGCTTTTTTTAGATCGACCTTACTCATCATGGCGCTGCCCTCCGCTGTGGCGTCGCCTTTTTGCCGCGCATATTTTTACGTGTTTTCATTTAGAACCCCCCCTATACCGCTATTTTAGAACATCGAGAGAATTCTCGCGACTCAAACTGGCCACTTATGTGACGCTTTTTTCGGGTTTTTCTGAAAATTGTTGCGGTTGGGGGTTGGCGATAAAAATACCTTTAACTCTGTTTGACAAAACGTAAAAAAACAAGGCAAAGAGAATATCTCAAAGCCTTGTTCATGCGAAATTATATCAAATTTATTCCCTTTTGGGGAGATAAAAACTGCAAGGGCGCGACAGCCTATCCACCAACGGACTCGCAGCTTCAAGCAGGTTACTTTGGTGTGTGATGTTAACTCTGCCAAAAGCGGTTTGCAAGTCATTTTTTCGGATGTCTCCGAACTGTCTCGTCACAGTGCCCTTCGCTCATCGCTTTTGCCTTTCGGCAAAAGGCTCACCGCTTCGGGACTGCTCCTCTTCCCAAAAAGCTATCGCTTTTCGGGAGCCCTGTAAGCAGAAAAAAGAGAAG
>JAYFPV010000104.1:0-2230 GCA_034927465.1 Lawsonibacter sp. | reverse complement strand
GAAAGAAAGGGGATAGGGCTTTCCATTTTGTAAAAAGCATGCTAAACTATAAAAAACGGACGATTTCCTTCAAACTGCTGACGAAGCCCGTCAGCAGTTTTTACGATTGATCCAGGAAAGAAGGACGAGGCACATTGGATCAGGTTAAAAATGATTTTTCCAAGGGGAGCATTTCCCGTAATATTCTAGCACTGGCACTGCCAATGACAGCGGCGCAGCTGGTTAACGTGCTGTACAGCGTGGTGGACCGCATTTATTTGGGGCGGCTTCCCGGAAGTGGTCACTTGGCGCTGACCGGTCTGGGAATTACCATTCCTATCGTCTCCATCCTGATGGGTTTGGCCAATTTGTGCGGCACCGGGGGCGCACCCCTGTGTTCTATCTGCCGGGGACAGGGCGACGACCAAGAAGCGGAGCATATCATGGGAAATTCCTTTACACTGCTGATTGCCCTTGGGATTGCCGGGACCGCGGTGTTTCTTCTGCTTAAACGGCCGATTCTCTACCTGTTCGGCGCCAGCGACGAAACATTCCCCTATGCTGACGACTATATGACCATCTACCTGTGCGGTACCTTGTTTGTGATGATCAGCTTGGGAATGAATCCGTTTATCAATTCCCAGGGGTTCGGGCGCATCGGAATGATGACGGTGGTGCTGGGGGCGGCCATCAATATCGTATTGGATCCCATTTTTATTTTTGTGCTGGGTATGGGGGTCAAGGGTGCTGCATTGGCAACCATTTTTTCTCAGGGAGTCTCCGCCACCTGGGTACTTCGGTTTCTCACCGGGCCAAGAGCTATTTTAAAGCTTCGCCTCCGGTTCCTCAAACCGGATCGGCGGCGTTGTTGGCGCATTGTCTCGCTTGGGTTGTCTGGCTTCTGTATGAATTTGACCACCAGCCTGGTTCAGGTGGTGTGCAACGCTACACTCCAGCTCTACGGCGGGGACCTGTATGTCGGCGTTATGACTATTATCAATTCCCTGCGGGAGGTATTTTCCATGCCGGTTCAGGGGCTGAGCAACGGCGCCCAGCCGGTCATCGGTTATAACTATGGGGCGGGGATGCACAGCCGGGTGAGAGAGTCGATCCGATTTACCGTCGGGGTCATTGTGGTGTATGCCGTAGTGTTCTGGGGTTTGGCGATGCTGTTGCCCGGGCTTCTGATCCAAATCTTCAACGATGAATCGGATGTGATTGCAGCCGGTATCCCCGCCATGCGGATTTATTTCGGACTGTTTATTCTCATGTCGCTCCAGATGGCGGGCCAATCAATTTTTGTGGGGTTGGGCCGTGCCAAGCAGGCAATCTTTTTTTCTATGCTGAGAAAGGTCATTGTCAATGCTCCCCTGACGGTGATTTTACCAATTTGGATGGGAACCAACGGGGTATTTACCGCCGAAGCGGTATCCCAGTTGGTGGGCGGGCTGGCCTGCTTTACCACCATGTATTGGACCGTATACCGCCCGTTGGGACAGGTGAAAGACGGAACTCCGTTGCCCCAGCATGTGTAATTAATCAGATGGTTCACGTTCAGTTGAATCAAAATCTTTCGCTGTTTCTGTCTACATTCGGAAACAATAGGGGAACGATAGGATAAAGCGGAAGCAACGCAGGGAGAGCCCTCCTTCCGCTTGTCAAATTTTATTTTTTGTGAGACAATAGAACTAATTTAACACAACCTCTTACAGGAGTTTTCATATGAGCGATTTAATGGAAAAATCCATCCAAACACTGGAACTGCCGCGGGTGCTGGAATTACTGGCTGACTGCGCCGTCACAGACGAGGGACGCCAGCGGGCTTTGACGCTGCGGCCAATGACTGACTTGGACGACATGGAGCGTGCCCAAAAGGAGACCTCTGAGGCAGTGAACATGCTGAGCCTTCGGGGCAGCCCCGGGTTTTCGGGGATTCGTCCGGTTGGCCCCTCCCTCCAACGGGCCGACATGGGGGGAAGCCTTTCAACCCGTGAACTATTGGATGTGGCGGCGGTTCTTCGGGCGGCGCGTGGCGCGGGAGAATACGGCGGCGGAGCGGAGAAGACACCCATCTCGCATCTGTTTCAGGCATTGATGCCAAACCGGTTTTTGGAGGACAAAATTACCAATTCCATCCTAGGAGAGGAAGAAATCGCAGATTCCGCCAGCACCGAGCTGGCCTCCATTCGCCGTCATATGCGCGCAACCGAGGCCAAGGTACGGGACATTTTGCAGAAACTGATCTCTTCCA
>JAYFPV010000340.1:0-11660 GCA_034927465.1 Lawsonibacter sp. | reverse complement strand
CGAGCGCTCCGCTTTCCTCGGTGCCGGCGGCAATCTGGCCGTTACTGCCGCCCCGGAGCTGGAAAAGCGCATCGCAGCGCTGGTCTCCTCGGGGGAGGAGGACGTGTCCTACTCCCAGACCGAGAGCCGGCTGAGAGAGTGGCTCAACCGCCGGAAGGTCAACCGCAGCGTGGGTCTGATCCCCAAGCTGGAGGGAGAACTGGAGCAGGTAAAGGCGTCTCTGTATCAGCTGGAGGAGGCCACTGCCGAGCTTGCCCGGCTGGAGGGGGAGCGCTCTGTGCTGGAAGCGGAGGTTCTGGTTCTGGAGGGCGAGCACACCCTGCACCGCCGTCTGGCTCAGAAGGACTTAAACCAACGGTTTGCCCAAGCCGGACAGGAGCTGGACATCGCCCAGACCCAGCTGAACTCCCTGGAGGGGGAGGCCGCCAAATTTGGCGTGCTTCCGGACCGGGAGCTGCTGAAAAAGGCCCAGGGTGAGCTGCAGTATCTGAAGGTGTTGGACGAGGAAATTAGGGAAGCCGAGGGCGCCTTAAAGGCCGCGGAGGAGACATACATTCAGGCTCAGATTGCGGCTCAGGACGTGCGATTCCAGAGCATGTCCGGGGAGGAGGCCACCGCACGGGCCCAGAAGGATGCTCAAGCGTACTCTGCCTATCGGGATACCGCCCAATCCAAATCCCTTGGGGCCAAGCTGTTCCCAGCCTTCGGTCTGCTGTTCGTGCTGTCCACGGGAGTTTGGGGGCTGATTCAGGAGGGCCGGCTATTCACCGATTCTCTCTACCTGGGGCTGGTCATTCTCGGTCTCTCTCTGGCCGTAGGGCTGGTCAACCGCAGCAATGCCAAGGCCTGGCTGAACCGAAGCGACGGCGTATTTGCCCACTACGGCGTCCAGACCCCTCAGGAGCTGGAGGATCTGGTCCGTGACTACCGCGCTCGCTGCCTGGCCACAGATGAGGCCGCCCTTCAGGCTAGGAACCTCCGGGGTACGCTCAACGACCGAAAGGCTCGCCGGGACAACAGCCGGGCCGACCTGCTTCAATTTGTCCACACCTTCGCACCCCAGGTAACCGACTTGTTCGGCTGCTCCGCCGCGCTGTCCCGGGCTCTGAATTTGGATTATGACCTGGCCATGGCCCGGGAGCGGGTGGTCCAGCGCCGCCGCCGCCGGGAGGATCTTGCCGCTCAGGGGGGACAGGATGTGGATATCCAGGAACTGCTCCAACCCCCGGAGCGCTCCCCACAGGAAACCGACCGGGACCTGGCTGCCGCAGCCGCCCAATTGAACCGTGTGAACGAGGCGCTGAACAAGGCCCTGGGTCGACAAGCGGCTATGGGGGACCCCGCCGCTCTGGCCGCCCGCCGGGAAACTTTGGAAGAGAAACTGGCGCGCCGTCAGGTGGAATATGACGCACTCACCCTTGCCATGCAGGCCCTGAAGGAAGCCAACTCCCACCTTCAGGAGCGGTTCTCCCCCGAACTCAACCGGCTGTCCGGACAGTATATGGCCCGACTCACCGGCGAGGAGTATTCCTCCGTCTCTCTGACCCGGGAGCTGGAGGGAGCCGCCACCCGCCCCGGCGATGTGCTGCCCCGAAGTGTGCTCTACCTGTCCCGGGGCACCGCCGACCAGCTTTATCTGGCGGTTCGGCTGGCTGTGTGTATGCTGTGCCTGCCTGAGCGCCCGCCCATTTTACTGGACGATGCCCTGGCCGCATTTGACGACAGGCGGCTCCGGCTGGCGCTGGAGCTGCTGCAGGAATTGGCCGAGGGACAGCAGATTCTTCTGTTCACCTGCCAGCGCCGGGAGGGAGACATCCTGGGCAGCGCCCCCGCCGTCACCCGTCTATCACTGTAATGGTTGCATTTGAGCCGGAAAAGGCTTATAATGATGCCGATTACGGCACATTCCCATGAAAACAGTCAAACGAATCGGTTTTCCAGCGCGTACGCTCACCCGGCTCACAACCTGCCGGTGCAGCTGGTATCGTATTCAGATTTTTTCCATCCACAGGATCATAGATGTACCATCCCCACGTTTACGGCGGGGAGAAGGAGGACACCCCTTGGCGGACGAGTATAACAAGGTGACAGAGGAGGGCCAGGAGCCTCCCCGGTCAGAAGTTTCTTCAGAACTTACGTCGGAGGGGCAGGCATCCCCATCCGGCAGTCTGCAGTCGCCGTCGGAGGAACCGCTTCGGCGCCCCGGCGCCGAGCTGTTTGAGTGGCTTCAAATGGTCATGGGCTGTGTCCTGGTGGCAGTGGTGCTGTTTAACTGCTTTGCCCGTCTGACCCGGGTAGACGGCAACTCCATGGATTACACCCTTCAGGACGGAGAATTGATGCTGATCTGGTCTTTGGGATACACGCCGAAGTCCGGGGATATTGTGGTATTGAATAAGAAAACCGCCACATTTTTAAGTGACCGGGCCATCGTCAAGCGCGTGATTGCCACCGGGGGCCAAACGGTGGATGTGGACTACACTGCCGGATTGGTCTATGTGGACGGCGTCGCCCTGAACGAACCCTATATCAAAGAGCCTATGTACAACACCGGCAGTCCCACCATGCAGCAAACACACTGGGTGGTACCCGAGGGCTCTATCTTCGTTATGGGCGACAACCGCAACGGCTCTACCGACAGCCGGGATAACCGGCTGGGAACGGTGAACGAGGATTATGTTTTGGGCAAGGTTGTGCTTGCCATTTGGCCATTTTCCAAGTTTGGATTGATGTAGCTCTGCTCCGGCGTCCCTTTTGGGGGCGCCGGATTGTTCTGTGTGGAGAATTTCTTTGCTTCGCCGTCTTTTCATGCGGATCTCTTCTCCCTATTCTCGGGGGAGGCCGCTGCCAACGCAGCAGCCCCCAGGTCTTTTTGGGGCGCTTGCCACACGGTTTTGTTGCAATCGGGTTTTCTTTGGTGTAAAATAGAATGATTCTAGATTTTGGAACCGTTGAAGCAAGAAAGGGGTGCATTCTGATGGATGACAAGGTAAAGGACCTTCTGGATAAGATCAGGGGCGCGGCTGACCTGGCTGCCGATGCTGCGGCCGATACCGCCCGGGTAGCTGGCAAAAAAGCGGGACAGATGGTGGATGTGGCGAAACTCAATGTCCAGCTCTTCGACTTAAACGGGGACTTTAATGACATTTTGCGCCAGTTGGGCCAGGTGCTGTACAACACTCACTTGGGCCAAACCCTCGAAGGAGACCCAGTCACCGAGTTGCTGTCGAAAGCCGATGACGCTGCCGCCAAAGTGACGGAGATCAAGGCCCGCATTGCAGACCTGCGCCAGGCCCAGACCTGTCCAATCTGCGGCGCCCCCTGCGGCAAAGAGGATAAATTCTGCCGCTGCTGCGGCGGAACGCTGAAATAAGGAGCACTTTCCTATGACGTATTCCATGGAACAATACCAAGCCAGTGCCGGCACCATTCGGTCCCAGCTGGGTTCTTTTGTCCCCAAGGTGGCAATGATTCTGGGCTCCGGCCTGGGCTTTTTGGGGGACGAGGTAGAGCAGCCCATCGCCATTGACTACAAAGGCATCCCTCACTTCAAGTCCTCCACCGCCCCCGGCCACAAGGGCCGGCTGGTCTTTGGCTTTTTAGATGACCAGGCGGTGGCCGTGATGCAGGGGCGGATGCACCACTACGAGGGCTACTCCTATGAGGAGGTGTCCTACGCCGTGCGGGTGCTGCGCCTGTTGGGCTGTGAGACGCTGATTGTCACCAATGCCGCCGGCTGTGTGCGCACCGATTGGCAGGCCGGGGATCTCATGCTCATCACCGACCAGATCAAGCTGTTTTCCGAATCCCCGCTCCGCGGGGAAAACCTTTCCCAATTCGGCACCCGCTTCCCCGATGCCTCCCACCTGTACTCGCCAAGGCTCCGGGATCTTGCTCGAACCACTGCGGCGCAGTTGGGTATTCCGTTGCGGGAAGGGGTATACTTTTATTGCTACGGCCCCCAGTACGAGACCCCGGCAGAGGTTCGAGCCGCCCGTCTTCTGGGAGGCGACGCGGTGGGTATGTCCACCGCACCCGAGGTCATCGTGGCTGGCCACTGCGGCATGGAGGTGCTGGGGCTGACCCTGCTTTCCAACATGGCCGCCGGCATTCTGAACCAGCCTCTCAGCGAACAAGAAGTTCTCTCTGCCGCCGGGGCCGCCCGCGAAAAATTTTCTGGGCTCATCCGTGCCTGCCTGAAAAAGCTGTAGGCGGGGTACCCGGGGCACGCGATATTCTCCTGTTCCGGCCAATCCGCGCGTTTTCCCCCCTGCATTCTTGATTCGTTCGTTGGAGGTGCCCATGTCCATTTTGTTTTTCAACGTCACTGCCGTTACGATGGACCCTGCCCAGCCTCTGCTGGAACACGCTTACGTGCTGGTGGATGGGATCAAAATCACTCAGGTTGGCCTGCTCAGACCTGAGGGAGAATTTGACCGGGTCATCGACGGCGCCGGCAAGGTGATGCTGCCCGGCCTGGTCAATGCCCACACCCATCTGCCCATGACGCTGATGCGGGGTTATGGGGGCGGACATGACCTTTCACACTGGCTGAACGATTATATTTTCCCCGCAGAGGCCAAGCTGGACAGCCGCTGTATCCAGGCAGGCACCGCTCTGGCTCTGGCCGAGCTGATTGCCGGCGGGGTTACCTGTGCGGCCGACATGTACTACTTCTGTCCCGACATTGCCCGCCAAGTGGCGGACAGCGGAATCAGCGCCAACCTGAGCCGCTCGGTCACCTGCTTTCAGCCGGTGGACAAGCCGGAAGATTTCCTTTCCTGCCGGGAGATGCGCCAGCTGGCGGAGGAGTGGCACGGATATGATGATGGCCGCATTCTGGTGGACGTCTCCATCCACGGGGAATACACCTCCTTTTCTTCCCCAAACATGTGGGAATACCTGGGGCAGTATGCCGCCGACCGTGGGCTTGGCATGCAGGTCCACATTTCCGAAACCAAATCTGAGCAGGAAGCCTGCCTGGCCCGCCACGGGAAGACTCCGCTGTCCGTGCTGGACGAATATGGCGTGTGGCAAAACGGCGGTCTTGCCGCCCACTGCGTCTGGGTGTCGGACAAAGACATGGGCCTCATGGCTGAAAAGCGCATCACTGCCGTCCACAATCCCGTCTCCAACCTGAAGCTGGGTTCCGGAGTGGCACGGGTGCCTGCTCTGCTCCAGGCCGGGGTTAACGTCGCCCTTGGCACCGACGGGGTGGCCTCCAACAACAGCCACGACATGTTTGAGGAGATCAAACTGGCCGCACTCCTTCACAAGGGCATCAACCTGGATCCCCTTGCGGTGACGGCCCAGCAGGCCCTGGAGATGGCCACCTGCAACGGAGCACGTGCCCTGAGGCGGGCAAATACCGGTCGGATTGCAGTCGGCTGTACGGCCGATTTGATTCTGGTGGATTTTTCAAGCCCCAATCTGATCCCCTGCCACGATGCCGCAGAGAATCTGGTGTTCTCCGCTCGCAGCTCCGACGTGGCCATGAATATGGCCCGGGGTCGGATCATATATGAAAAGGGGGAATTTTTCACCCTGGATCTGGAGAAAATCCGGTTTGAGGTGGAGAACTATGCCCTGCCCCATATCTTTGGAAGATAAAGTCCGGCTTTCGCCGCCGGTCTTTTAGGAGGACACTATGGCCCATCAACGTCAGGCCCCCCGCCGGGCTGCCCAACACCAAAACACTTTTTTCGGCGGCGCGGCCATCCTGGCGGTCGGCATCTTTGTGGTCAAGATTATCGGCATGTTTTACAAAATTCCCCTCCTCAATATTATTGGCGAGGAGGGGTCTGCCGATTTTACCAATGCTTACAATATCTATGCCGTCCTGCTCACTATCTCCACCGCCGGCCTGCCGGTGGCGGTATCCAAACTGGTATCTGAGGCCAATGCCTTGGGCCGCAAAAGGCAGGTAGACAAGATATTTGGCATCTCGCTGGGCGCCTTTCTTCTGCTGGGCACGCTGTCTTTCCTGGTGATGTTTTTCCGCGCCGACCAGTTGGCCGCTTTGATGAACGACTCTCTGGCTGCTCCCGGCATCCGGGCCTTGGCTCCTGCCGTCATCTGCGTGGGCTGCCTGGCCGCTCTGCGCGGCTACGCTCAGGGTCACAGCAACATGACCTCCACCTCGGTGTCCCAGATCATTGAAGCGCTGTGTAAACTGGTCGTCGGGCTGGCCCTGGCCGCCTATGTGATGCGGCAGGTCTTTACCGCCGCCGATTTGGCCCGGTATCAGCCCGGACTGAATACCTCCGCTATGACCGCCGCAGAGATCGCCGATGCGGTAAGCGCTGCGCAGACCTCTCATGCCGCCGCCGGCGCCATTGTGGGCGTCACGGTGGGCACCATTGTGGCGCTGGTTTATATGGTGCTCAACTTTGTGATTGGCCGTATGCGGGACTCTCATTCCGCCTCCGACATACCAGAGGGCTCCGGACACATCCTGACCACGCTACTGAAAATTGCCATTCCCATTACCCTCAGTTCTTCCATGGTGGGCATCGTCACACTGATTGACTCCTCCCTGGTCCAGGGCCAGCTGCAAAACGCCCTAAACCTGTCGGAAAACGCCAGCCGTGCCCTCTATGGAAACTACGCCGGCGCGTTAAATATTTATAATCTGCCAACTTCTCTGATGGCGGCCATCACCGCCTCTGTCATTCCGGCCGTCTCTGGTGCCTTGGCCAAAAAAGACAAATTGGGCGCGGCCAGAATTACCGGCTCCGCCCTGCGCATCACTGCCCTGATGGCCTTCCCCATGGGGGTAGGGCTCTTTGTTTTGGGCACTCCCATTATGCCGCTTCTGTTCCCCAGCCTAAACGTGGAGGTGGCAGGTTCTTTGCTGTCCACCCTTGGGCTGGCCACCCCCTTTGTCTGTATGATGCTGGTGTGCAACTCGGTCCTTCAGGCCCACGGCTTTGTCAATCTGCCTGTTATGGTCATGGTGCTGGGGGGCGTGGTGAAAATCGTGAACAACTATAACCTGGTGGCCTTGATTGGCATCTCCGGCGCCCCAGTGGGCAATATTCTCTGTTTCGGGCTGTGCCTGGCGTTAGACTTGATTGTCATTTCCCGCGTGATTCCGAACCGCCCCAAGCTAAGCCCCATCTTTGCAAAACCGCTGGCCGCTTCCGTCTTCATGGGCGGAGCCGCTTGGGCCGTGTACGGTCTGTTGTTCCGCATCCTGAGTTCCACCCAGGTGAACAAGGCGGGCGAGGCGGTCCGTTCCATCAGCCGTATGGGCAATGCCGCGGCCGTTCTGGCAGCGATTGCCGTCGCCATGGCAGTATATGTAGCTCTGGTTGTTGCTCTGCACGCGATTTCTCGGGACGATCTCGCCCTGATGCCAAAGGGGGAAAAGCTGGCACGGCTGCTTCGTCTGTGATCGAAATTTGTCGCTTTTGTGCAAAGTGGCAATCCCTGTCACATTTTTTCTTGAAACTCCTTGCAAATATAGAAAAATCACTTGATAAGGAAGCGAAACTGTGGTAGATTTTCAATATATGGACCGCTACGGGATCAATGATCTGCTCCACATTATGGAGGTACTTCGCGGCCCCGGCGGCTGTCCATGGGATCGGGAGCAAACACACCAGTCCATCCGCCGCAACATGCTGGAAGAGGCCTATGAGGTGGCCGAGGCCATCGACGAAGAGAACCCCGCCCATTTGAAAGAAGAACTGGGGGACGTGCTGCTTCAGGTGGTGTTCCATGCCCGCATGGCGGAAGAAAACGGCTCGTTCTCCTTTGGCGACGTGGTGGATGGCATCTGTCAAAAGCTGGTGTTTCGCCACCCCCACGTGTTTGGGACCGTGGACGCTCAAAACTCAGATGCGGCCCTTGTCGCATGGGAAACTCAGAAACGGGAAGAGAAGGGCCAGGCGACAGCCGGGGATACCCTGGACGCTGTGGCCCGGTCTTTGCCTGCCCTGATACGGGCGGAGAAAATCCAGGAGAAGGCCCAAAAGGCCGGCTTTGACTGGGACTCTGTCGGCCCGGTTCTGGACAAAATCTCTGAGGAAGTCCAGGAGCTGAGACAGGCCGTTTTTGAACAGAGCAATGTGGAGGAAGAGCTGGTCGACCTGCTCTTTGTCACCGCGAAGGCCGGCCGGTTTTTGGGGCTGGACAGCGAGCTGGCCCTTCACGCCGCGTGTGAAAAATTTATCCGCCGCTTTCGGCTGGTGGAGTCGCTGGCGGACAAGCCTCTCACCGATTTGGATGTCCCCGCCCTGGAGGCGCTTTGGCGTCAGGCCAAGGCTCGGGAGTACGAAACAAACTTATAATCCCCTTCGGGCGGATTTAAGTATATTTTCGACATGCGCCTCGTAGGTGCTGTCCCATTCACAGGAGGAAAACGACCATGAATAAGACCGAACTCATTGCTGCTGTCGCCGAAAAAGCTGAGCTGTCTAAGAAGGACGCCGAGGCCGCTGTTTCTGCCGCCATCGAGGCCATCACCGCCGCCCTGAGTCAGGACGAGAAGGTCCAGCTGGTCGGCTTTGGCTCTTTTGAGGTCAAGGCCCGTGCCGAGCGGGTCGGCCGCAACCCGAAAACCAAGGAAACCATCCAGATTCCAGCCTCTAAGACTCCTGTATTTAAGGCCGGCAAGGCTCTGAAGGACGCCGTGAAGTAATTTGCGCTCAATCGGAGCGGGGACGCTGGTTACAGCGTCCCCGCTTTCCTTCAACCTCGTCAAGTTTTCAGACAAACAAGGAGTATTATTGTATGCGACTGGACAAATGGCTAAAAGTATCCCGTCTGATCAAACGAAGAACCGTTGCCAACGAGGCCTGCGACAACGCCCGGGTTACGGCCAACGGCCGACCCGTTAAGGCCAGCTACGACGTAAAGGCAGGTGACATGCTCGAGCTGAGATTTGGGGCTCGCACCCTCAAGGTGGAAGTACTGGTGGTAGCCGACAATGTCGGAAAAAATGATGCCGCCGCCATGTATCGGGAAATCCTATGAGCGCCCCCGTCTTGCGATCCAATGGGCAAACGCGGATGCGCTGCCGCGTGGGACACCGGCCGTTGGCTCTGGCGCTGACAGCAAGTTTGCTGTTTCTTTTGCTGCCTGGCTGCCGCGCAGATCCCGAGAAGGCCACTTCCCAAATTTTTGCCATGGACACCATTATGTCCCTCACCATTTACGGAACAAATTCGGGTTCGGACACCGCTCAAGCGGCTCTGGAGGCCGCCACCTCCCAAATCTATCTCTTGCAGGATCAATTGTCCGCAACCGAGCAGAATAGCGAAATTTATGCGCTGAACCACGCCGGCGGTGCCTGGACTCAGCTGTCTGATTCCACCGTCTCCCTGCTGACGCAGGCACTTGATCTGTGTGCGAAAACGGACGGAGCTTTGGACATTACCGCTTATCCCGCCGTTTTGGCCTGGGGCTTTCCCACCGGGGAATATCGGATTCCCAATCCCGAGGAACGGGAGCACCTGGTAAATCTCATTGACTATACCGCGGTGGAGATGGATCCGCAAACCAGCCAAGGCCGCCTACCTGACGGGATGGAGTTGGATCTTGGCGCGGTGGCCAAGGGTTACACCGGGGATCTTCTGGCCCAGCTGATGCAGACTTACGGCATCCAGTCCGCCCTTCTTGACCTGGGGCAGAGCAGCATTCAGGCCATCGGGACAAAGCCGGACGGCTCGCCCTGGCGGGTGGGGGTTCAGGATCCGGATGGGGACAACTATCTTGGGGTGTTGGAGATCTCCGATCTGGCGATCGGGACCTCCGGGGGATACCAGCGGTTTTTTGAACAGGACGGCCAGCGCTATTGGCATATTTTGGATCCAGATACGGCCGCTCCCGCCCGCTCCGGTCTGACTTCGGTAACGGTAGTCAGCCCTTCCGGCCTTATCTGCGACGGCCTTTCCACCGCTCTGTTTGTCATGGGCCTGGAAAAGGGCACCGAGTTTTGGCGTGCCCATCCTGAGTTGAACTTTGACGTTATTTTTATCTCGGAGGACGGCTCCATCTCCATTACTGCCGGGCTGAAGGATGCATTCTCCCTGGCTCAGGACTATGAGTCCCGGGAGGTGACTGTGCTTACATGAACAAAAACACTCGCATCTTCTTGCTTCTGCTTGCCCTGACGGCGGCAGCAGCCACAGGTTTTCTCTTCCTGGCTCCAAAGAAGATCAGCCATCCCGTGGCCCGGATTACTCTGGACGGGGAAGTGGTAAAGGAGATCGATTTGGACCAGGTGGAGGTGCCTTATTCCTTTACCCTGACTGGTGCCAGCGGCTTAACTAACACCATCCTGGTGGAACACGGGTGCATTCGGGTCAGTGAGGCCAGCTGTCCCGACCAGATCTGCGTCCACCAAGGGACTATTTCCGACGGCACCGTCCCCATCGTGTGCCTGCCCAATCATCTTATCATTGAAATTATAGGAGGAGGAGAGGCCCTTGATGCGGCCACCGGTTAATGGGAGCAGGCGCATTACCCTTCTGGCCCTTCTCACGGCCATTGCTTTGACCATTTTTCTGGTGGAGGCCCAGCTCCCCGTTTTGATCCCCATCCAGGGCGTCAAGCTGGGGCTAGCTAATATCATTACCGTCTATGCCGTCTTTGTGCTGAATCCCTGGGACGCCCTGCTCGTTCTGCTGGCCCGGGTCTTTTTGGGTGCGGTGTTCTCCGGACAGATGATGACTTTACTGTACTCCATGGGCGGGGGCCTGCTGGCCTGGCTGGTTATGATCGGGTTGGCCCGGCTGTTCACCTGGCGCCAACTGTGGCTGTGCAGTCCTGTGGCCGCGGTCTTTCACAACGTCGGACAGCTGCTGGTGGCCGCGGGCGTGATGAAAACCTGGGTTGTAATGGCATACCTGCCCTACCTTCTCCTGTCCGGCATCCTCACTGGACTGTTCACCGGTCTGTGCGCCCAGGCGCTCATCGGGCGGCTGGACCGCATACAGCCATAACAAAAGGACTACCGCGGCCGCGGCAGTCCTTTTTTCATTGTTCCATCTCAGGGGCAGGGACCTCCGGCTCATACCGCCGGCGTACCTGAAAGGCCGCTCCCGACTGGGGCGGCACGACAAGGGAGATCCCATCCGTCCCCTGGTCCACATGGGCCCGGCCCAGCAGGGAATCCAGTTCCCATAAACAGCTCAGGTTCAGCGTCTCCGGCCTCTCTCCGGCGTTGCAGACGCACAGCACGGTTTCCTCACTGTGTGTCCTGGTAAAGGCCAGCAAGGGCCCTCGCCCCGCCACATAGCGGATGTTCCCTCGACGCAGGGCAGGGTGCTCCCGACGCAGCGCACCCAACGCACGAAACCAGTCCAGCAGTTCCCGATCCTCCTGCCCCCATGGGTAGGTCTGGCGGTTAAATGGATCCTCAAACCCCTCCATCCCCGCCTCGTCCCCGTAGTACACCGTGGGAGAGCCCGGAAAGCAGAACAGCAACAGGGCTGCCGCCCGCAGCAGGTTTTTCCCCCGGCGCCGCTGCTTGGGGGAGAGGCGAAACCGGGCCCGCCAGTCTTTGGACTGCTCTTTGTACTCGCTCCCGGCCCCCAGTAGGGTGAGAATGCGGGGGGTATCGTGTGTGCCAAGCGAGTTCATGGCGGAGTAGAAGGCAAAGGGTGGATAGTTCTCCCGAATGGTCTCCATCGCCTCCACAAAGTGCTCGCCCC
>JAYFPV010000305.1:0-5477 GCA_034927465.1 Lawsonibacter sp. | reverse complement strand
GAGCTGGTTGACAAAGGCGGGAGAGGATCAACAAAGAGTAGTTTCAATTCCATTGAGCTTGTTCGATGCTGATAAAGCACCCGGAATGTCACGCGGTTGTATTGCGTAAAGTTGCAAACACGCTACGGACAAGCGTTTACGCACAAATCCAATGGGCAATTACTGCACTTGGACTCGACGGAAAATTCAAGTGCACTACTGCACCGATGGAAGTCACATACAAAAAGACCGGGCAGAAAATTATGTTCTTTGGGCTGGATGATCCGGGAAAGATTAAATCAATTAAAGTTCCGTTCGGATATATCGGAATTGCGTGGTTTGAAGAACTTGACCAATATGATGGGCCGGAAGAAATCCGAAATATTGAACAGTCCGTACTTCGCGGCGGGCCGTTTTCTTTTACGTTCAAATCGTTCAACCCACCTGCAATGGCTAGAAATTGGGCGAATAGATTTGCTATGGAATCAAAGCCCGGGAGACTGGTACATAGCAGCACATACTTAAAAACGCCAAAAGAATGGCTGGGGCAACGGTTTCTTGATGACGCAGAATACCTGATGCAAAAGAATCCGACCGCATACAGGCATGAATATCTTGGTGAAGTTGTTGGAAGCGGAACGGAAGTATTCTCGAACATCCGCGCTGATACGATCACTGATGAACAAATCAGATCGTTTGACCGCGTATATAACGGCGTCGATTGGGGGTACTATCCAGACCCGTTCCACTTCGGGCGTATGCAATATGATGCAGCAAGACGGACGCTTTACATCTTCCGGGAAATTAGATGCAACCGCAAGGGCAACCGTGAGACGGCGGACTTGCTGATTGATGCTGGAATAACCAACAACGATTTAATTACGGCAGACAGCGCAGAGCCTAAGAGCGTGGGCGACTACAACAGCTATGGTTTATATTGCCGCGGAGCCGTCAAAGGCCCTGACAGCGTTCGGTATGGCGTAAAGTGGCTGCAAGCGCTGGATGCCATCATAATCGACCCAGAGCGGTGCCCAGAAACATACCGGGAGTTTTCACAGTACGAATATGAGATTGATAAAGACGGCACAGTCATGGAAGGATTACCCTGATGTGGATAACCATGCTATCGACTGCACCCGGTATGCCCTTAAAAAGGTTTGGAGGAGACGCGGACAATGAGCAAATTTAAAACATGGCTTATCAATAAGTTTCTCCCCGCCTATTGCCGCGACGCGCTGAAAGAGGAAAACAGCCGTCTTTGTGGAATCGTCGCAGAGCAGAAACAGGAGATTAGCCGCCTGAACGCATACATAGACGGCTTTGAGACTGCAGCGCGGTTACATCGGCGTATAACGATTAACACGGGGGAGGTGAGGAAGCGAGCGTATTCTCCGCACTTTTCGACACCAAAATAAAAAACTTTGAACAGGCTTTCAACGTCAAGGATATCACCACCGAGTCCATGAAGTGTGCTATCCGTGATTGGTACGCCCTATTCTACGCCGATAAGCCGAACGAACACGAGGACCCATTCCAGCGTCTGCCGTTCACTGTTATCAATAAGCTGACCAAGACCGTATTCAGCGAGTATGAGGCCAAAGCGTCAAACGACTTCGTTACACGCATTTTGGCAGGCCTAGAGCGCCGCAGAAAACAGGCAATGCAGAAGACCCTAATAGGCGGCGAGGCGTTCCTAAAGCCGCTTCTGATGGCTGACGGGCGTGTTGAGTTCAGCGTGATCCAGCGCAGGAATTATCTTGTGCTGGCCCGCAACGAAACAGACGCAATTACCGATATTGGCACGCAGGAATCCACCAAATTAGGCGGATTTTATTATACCCTTTTGGAGCGGCGCACGATCGACCAGCAAGGATATCTGACCATTGAAAGCCGCCTATACCGCTCAGACAATCGCGACATGATCGGCATCAATATCCCACTCAATACGCTAGACAAATACGCCGACCTTGTGCCAATCAATAAGCTTGCGTCTGCGCCGCTTTGGTCGCTTGGGCTAATACCAATTAAATGCCCCGCCGAGAACTGCGTAGATGGCTCAGAGGACGGCGTGAGCGTGTATGCTCCAGCTGCTGGGCTGATTCGAAATATCAATATCAATGAGAAACAAATTAACATTGAGTTCGAAAACGGAGAGTCACGGCTCGTAGTCAGTAATGACCTGATGGAAAAGGACGCAGTTACCGGGAAACGCCGGTTCAAAGATCATGTGTTTGTTGGGCTTGACGATGACCCCGAAAATATCGGAGTGACAATCTTCTCTCCTGCATTCCGCGAACAGTCGTTCCTTGCACGTAAGCAGGAATACCTCCGCAACATTGAAACCATAGTCGGATTCAAGCGTGGTATCCTATCTAACGTCGAGGAAACAGATAAGACCGCAACGGAGATCACCAACAGTTCCGGCGATTACAACTTGACCATTATTGATTTCCATGAAATGTGGGAAGTTGCAGCAAAAGAGGCGTTGCGAGTCTGCTCTAGGAAAAATGTATCAGATTCCAGGAGCTGTTGATATCGACCCGGAAAAAGACGTCACGATTGAGTGGGGTGACGGGTTTTGTTTGACCGCACCAGGACATGGCAGGAATACAGCGGAATGGTTGCAAGCGGATTGCTCAAACCTGAGTTAGCTATTGCGTGGTACTTCGATCTGCAAACACCAAAAACACCGGCTGATTTTGAAAAGATCAGGGCCGATTATATGCCGGAAATGGAACAGTTGACGGGCGGTGATGAAAATGTCTAAGAATCAGTCAGCGGGTCCGTGATCTGCGTTACACGATTGCGGAGGGCGTTTCACAAATCTTACACAGACTATCGGTATGGTAGACCCTTACGGGAACGCTTTACCACTGCAAGATGTATACCGAAACTCCACAGACTTCGCGTTCAAACAAGTTTTTACAGGCGCGACTGATTACAACACAGCAATCCGGCAGGCTACAAACAATATTGCGAAATACGGCTTACAAACAATTAACTATGAGTCAGGAGTATGCACCAACATGGTTTTACAGCGGCGAAATTTACTCAGGGGAGGCGTAATACATGAGCTGGAAAGACGGCGTAATTGCCGGAACCGGTAATAGCCGGTACTTAAAAACAGTATCAAATTTTATGAGCCTGTACCCAACCTATGCAGACTTTGTGGCGGCTCTGGTGGCCGGGACATTACCGATTGACCTGAACCGCATCAATGCAGCTGGACGGGCACAGATCGGGACGGCGCTGGCAAAGGCAACATTGCTGGACGATACAACGGCGACTGCTACAGGCGGAAGTGAGACAGTCAGCCAAGCAATTCTCTACAACGCAACGGTTGGATCGGACCTGCAAATCAAGAAAAAATCTTTTTCAACTTTGAATTGATACAGAGGGGGCTTATTTAATGGGGATGGCATTATTTACCGCAAGCGGTATGCTTAATCCAACCGCATACGGGATTACAACTGACACCTTACTTACAGCAATTCCCGTTGGCGGCGGAGGCGGCGGCGGAATGGGTACATACGCAGGCGGCGCAGGTGGAAAGGGCGGAAGTGGAACCTTAGGTGGCGGCTATGGCAGCGGGGGCGGCGGATCCGGTGCGGGGTCAGCTACTCTTGGCGGCGGAGGCGGAGGATCTGGCCACTTCTCGACATGGGTCGGTAACCTATCGAGCTTATCCAACGTTTCGGTTACAGTTGGAGCCGCTGGGACCGGTGGGACTACCGGAGCGACCGGAGGATCTGGAGGAACGTCTTCGTTTGGCGCATACGTTTCTTCCGCCGGTGGCTCTGGTGGAGTATCAGGAAATACAACTGGGTTAGGTGGGGCAGGAGGAGCAAACGGAGGAAATGGCGGTACAAGGAATGGGATCGCTTATCCGGGCGGCGGTGGAGGAGCTGGCGGTTATGCTATTTCACTCCGTTTGGTTGACAGCTTCGGCGGTGGCGGAATGGGCGGAAAAGGAGACGCGACCGCTAATGTCAGTACGCACGGAACGGCCGGAGGCCCTTTGGCTGGCAGCGGAGGCACTGGATACAACGCCCCTACAACTATTGCAAAAAATCCAGCATATGGCGGCGGTGAAGGCGGTTATCCCGGGCAGTCAGGCGCAGACGGAGGACCGGGCTCCGGCTGTGTCGCATTTTTCTGGTGAGGTGACAATATGTATTACATTTTAGTAATTGACGGAAAGGCCCACGAAAGCATCCCAGGGTACGACAGCGGATTTCCGGGTGTCCCCATTGAGTCGCGTTACTCTCAGGACATTCTGAACAAGTGCGTCCAGTCCGAGACAGCAGTGCAAAGCGGATGGCTGTACGACGCGGCGAGTGGCACGTGTTCTGCACCGCCCGAACCAGAGCCAGTTACAGAACCAGAGCCGGAAGCCGAGGCCGAACCCACCGCACAAGAAGATATTTACTCTATGATGGTTGACCATGAATACCGCCTTACTCTGATGGAGCTTGGCGTAACAGAGGGGGTGTAGTTAATGCTGTATCGTACACTTAAACGCATGTTCACGCTTGGTCTAACAGACGGTCTAGCCGACAAAATTGATATCTTTTTTGCCGCCGGTAAGCTGACCGAGGCAGAATACACGGAGCTGACCGGGCTGCTTCCGACCGCGGAATAACAAAAAGATGGGAGTCGAACAATGGATCATGTAAACAGAATCAAAGCGGCAATTGCCGCCGCTGCCGGTGCGCTGACCGGCCTGTGGGGATGGATGGGGTGGCTGGTAGTAGGGTGGGTGGTCTGCATGGTGCTGGACTACATTACCGGCTCTGCCGCCGCAGGGAAGGCCGGGCCATTGTCCGGGAGGAGATGGCGGCGGTAGAAGCTGAACGGGCAAAGCTGCCTGCCAGCGAATGGGCGAAAGCAAAGCTGGCAGAGGCAACTACAAGAGGCATTACAGACGGCACTAGACCTCAAAGTTACGCCACGAGGCAGGAAGTCGCGCTGATGGTAAACGCGAATAAATAAAGGAATCCCCCGCTATCCGGTTTTTGGCTGGATGGCGGGGGATTGCTTTGTTATAACATGTAGTTCTTATGCTGCAGGCAAATTTTCCTGCGCAGTATTCTGGCCTTCAATTTCAGAAGTATTGTCAACTTGTTCGTCTAAATCAATGGTCTTATTTTCATCATCCCAAACGACTGCAAGCCCAAACGTTTCAGCCAGAAAACGAAGCGGTACATACGTTCTGCCATTTGTTATTTCTGCCGCAACGTCAAGATCAACATTGTTTTCTTCAATGGTGCTATCTGTTGTAGAAGTAGTTGTGTCATCGTTCACGGTTTCTTCTTCCGATGCCTCCGGAGCATTGCTCACAGTAACGATATGACTGCCTATCGTCATGGTAATCATAATCCCGTCTTTTGTGATAGACACTGTCTGAGTTTCTCCATCCCACTTCACTTGTGCACCAAGCTGCTCTGTGATGGCACTGACGGGCACTAATGTTACTCCTCCCTTGATGTATGGGGGTG
>JAYFPV010000386.1:0-9051 GCA_034927465.1 Lawsonibacter sp. | reverse complement strand
TAGGCACTCGGCTGTTGTGGTTTTGCCTCTGAGTACCTGCTTGCACTGATTGCGCATTTGGGGGGTTACTGTATATCCCTCCATACGGACGGACGCTTCCGCGTTTTTCATGAAAACAGTATAATCCTTTTTCGCCACGATGGTACCTCCAGACATAGAAAAATCTCCGTCAAGATACCTTGACGGAGACGTGGAGCTGGTGGGGTGACTCGAACACCTGACCTGCTGATTACGAATCAGCTGCTCTACCAACTGAGCTACACCAGCATCTGTGAGAACCGACTATCTCCGCCGAAGTTCTGTTTGTGAGTTTACCACGATTTTGCGCTTTTGAAAATGCTATCCTTAACTACAACTGGCGACCTGCTCATTACGAGTGAGCTGCTCTACCCCTGAGCCACAGTAGCATATAGGCGTTTTTCAAACCTTTTTGTCCGACTGAGTGAGCCGTGCTTTTTGCGACATTAAGATTATACTATATGGACGCAGTTTTTTCAAGCTTGAACTTTGCAACGTGCATTCCGAACCAACTTCTCTACCGACTCAGCTACACGAGCAACAATTTCGTTTCACTGCGCAACAAATTGTGTTCAGTTCGAACAACTCTATAGGAAGGCGGACATTATTATATCTTTTAATAAAGCCCCCGTCAAGAGCAGATTTTCGGCTCTTTCGAGTTTTTTTGCTTTCCGACAAAAAATAGCCATATTTGACACTTTAATGCAGCAAATCAAATTTAATATGTACATTTTTTCCATATGATGCTAAACTATATTTTACGTTCAACACACAGAAAGGCGGCAATCCGCCATGGTAATTTCCGGATTTCAGGAACTGAAAACCCGCCTGCTCCATCTCCCTCCCAAACCTGCGGTAGTAGCGGCCGCCCATGACGAGCACACCCTTCAGGCTATCTTTGCCGCCCAGAAGGACGGCCTGATTGATCCTCTGCTGGTCGGCCAACGAGAGAAGATCCTAACCATCGCCCAACAGCTGGGGCACCCCCTCTCCCCAAGCCAAATCATTGACGCGGACACTGAAGAAGACTGCGCCCAACGGGCGGTTTCCCTGATTCGGGAGGGCCAGGGGCAGATGATCATCAAGGGGCTTCTGCAAACCGCCTCTCTGCTCAAGGCCGTGGTACAAAAGGACACCGGCATTCGGGCCAGAGAAGTCATGTCCCACGTGGCGATTTTGGACGTGCCCCGCTACCACAAGCTGCTGTTCGACACCGACGGCGGAATGGTGATCGCCCCCACTTTGGAGCAAAAACGGCACATTTTAAAAAATGCCGTGGAGTTTTGCCGGTTTTTGGGGTATGACCAGCCCAAGGTTGCAGCGCTGTGCGCGGTGGAGGTAGTCAGCCCCCATATGCCAGAGACGCAGGATGCCGCCGCATTGAAGGCGGAGGGGGCCCGCGGAGACTTTGGCCCTTGCCTTGTGGAAGGCCCCATCTCGCTGGACCTGGCCACCGACAAAGAGTCGGCTCAAATCAAGGGGTTTCAAAGTCCGGTGGCCGGAGATGCGGATATCCTGCTGTGTCCCTCCATCGCCGCCGGCAATCTGCTGGGGAAAGCCCTGTACGGCCTTGCCGGCGGGCAGATGGCCGGCGTGGTTCTTGGGGCCACGGTTCCTATCACCATCAATTCCCGTGGAGCCACTCCAGAGGAAAAGTACAGTTCCATTCTCATCTGCGCCGCAATGGCCAGTGAATAATTTCATATTCCGGCGCACGATTCCGCGCCGGTACCACATCCCAGGAGGCGATCTTCTGTGTCCCACAAAATCTTAATTCTCAACCCAGGCTCAACCAGCACCAAGGCGGCGGTCTACGAGGATGAGCACCCACTGTTCTCCAAAAGCATTGTTCACACCAATTTGGATCTGGCTCCTTACCCCACCCTAAACGATCAGCTGGACTACCGGGTCGCGCTGGTACGCGGCTGGCTGGCCCAGCAGAACGTTCCCCTGTCCGGGCTGTCTGCCGTGGTGGGCAGGGGGGGCATTATCCCCAACATCGTAGCAGGAGGCTATCTGGTGGATGACAATCTAGCCGACTGCCTGCGCAACCACACCGTGTTTGACCACGCCTCAAATCTGGGTGGGCTGATGGCGCAGGCGTTTGCCCTGCCGCTTGGGATCCCCGCCTATATCTACGACGCGGTGACCAGTGACGAGCTTTTGCCCGAGGCGCGGGTCACCGGCTTTAAGGAGGTTACCCGCACCAGCTTCTGCCATGTCCTCAATGCCCGGGCCACCGCTCATAAATACGCCCAGGCCATTGGCCGAACCTACGAAGATATGAATCTGGTGATTGCCCACCTGGGGGGCGGCATCTCCATTTCCGCCCACAGCCATGGCCGGATCATCGACTCAGTGTCCGACGATGCCGGCCCTTTCTCTCCCGACCGGTCGGGCAGTCTGAACATGCTGTACGTGGTGGAGATGTGCTACTCCGGCAAATACACAAAGCCCGAGATGCTGAAAAAACTTCGGGGCGAGGGCGGCATGTCCGCCTTGCTGGGCACCCACGACTGCCGTGAGGTTGAGCAGCGCATTCATGACGGGGATGAATGGGCCGCCCTGGTCTATAAGGCCCAGGCCCTCCAAATTGCCAAGGGGGTCGGGATTATGCTGGGCTGCTTTTCCGAATTGATTGACGCCGTCATCCTCACCGGCGGCCTGGCAAATTCCAAGATGCTCACCGACATGGTCATCGGCTACCTCCACAACTTGTCCCGCGTGGTGGTCATCCCCGGGGAAAACGAAATGGAGGCTCTTGCCCTGGGTACGCTCCGCATTCTCCGGGGCGAGGAGCAGGTGCATATATTTCACCCTGTCTGTGCCATCACCGTCCGTTGATGGTACAAAATCAGCCCCGAACCGAGACCCGGTTTGGGGCTGATTTTTTTCCGATCAACATATAAATTTCATGTCTCAGACGGTGTCTTCCCCGCCTGATAGCGCAGGCGCAGCATCTCCACCAGCTCCCGGTCCGGGTCCAGATATAGACGATGGTCAAATCCGTCCAGCAGGGCCAGATGCCCATCCCACTCCTGATCCAGCTCCACCTCGGCCATCGCCGGAATACCATAGGCCCGCAGCAGCATTGAGGTGTGGCTGTCCACACTTCCTTTGCGGGCAATCAGCCCCAGCAGCCTGCGGTGGTCCAGGTCAATCACCTCGCTGGGTAAAAACTCATCCGCTACCAGGATAGCAGATCCCTCCCGCAGAGGGTCCTGAGGATAATTCTTCAGCAGCAGCCGCATGACCCGGCGGGAAATGTCCTGAATATCCACCGCTCTGGCACGCATATAGGGGCTGTCCATCGTGGCAAAGGCGGCGCCAAACTCTCTTCCCACCACCCGGACCGCGTATTCGGCCGTGGCCCCCTTTTCCCGGATTAGCGTCTGAATCGATTCCACAAAATCCTCATCCTCCAGCAGCATGGCATGGATGGCAAAAATCGCCGCCATTCCTTCTCCCACCTGACGGGACGTCCGATCATAAAGCGCAGCCAGCTGAAGTACCGCCTGGTGCTGGGCGTCTTGAAACCGCGTTTTCTCCTCCTCCCAGCTCAACTGGGAGAACTCGGCCACCTCTGGGATCTGCCGTTGAAAAAAGCGAAGCCGCCCAAAGACGATTTGATCCAGTATGGATTTCCCAATTGCCATTTCCATCCTGTTCCCTCCTGTCCGGCGGTTTGGGGCTGGTTCCCCCAAATACTTTGTTTGATTATATCCGCCGAAAAACTCTTTGTAAATAGTGATTGATCCGAATCTAATGTGCAATTATTGCCGTCTTTTTGGCTTTCCATGTGTTTCTCCACAGATCGACAAAATTCCCCTTCTGTTGGAATTGATTTTGGAATCTACTTTACTTCAAAAAAGTGTCGTGCTATAATATTTAATATCTTTTGCAGGAGAGGCTTGTCCCTCTCTCTATGAATATGACCGCTCAGGCGGTTTTATGATTACAAATAGGAGGTTATCCTTTATGGTTTCGAACCGTATGTTGGGGCTGGGTACTGCCCGCTCCGTGATCCGCGAATTGTTTGAGTATGGCAAGCAGCGCGCCGCCATCGTCGGCCCTGAGAATGTCTTTGATTTCTCCCTGGGCAACCCCAGCGTTCCCGCTCCCGACGCGGTGAACGAGGCTGCCATCCGCATTTTGAAGGAGTACCCCGATCAGATCCACTGCTACACCAGTGCCCAGGGCGACGCCGCTGCGCGGCAGCGCTTTGCCGACTCTCTCAACCGCCGATTTGATGGGGACTACACCGCCGATCAGCTTTACATTACGGTGGGGGCCGCCGCCTCTCTGTGCTGCGTCTTTCATGGCCTTTCCTGCCCGGGAGACGAATTCATTGTGTTCGCCCCTTACTTCCCGGAGTATAAGGTGTTCATCGAGGGTGCCTGGTCTAAGATGGTGCTGATCCCCCCGGAGATTGAGCACTTCCAAATTGATTTTGATGCCTTTGAAGCCGCCGTCAACGCTCACACCAAAGGCGTGGTGATCAACACCCCCAACAACCCATCGGGGACCGTGTACTCCAAGGCCACACTGGAAAAATTGGCCTCCATTCTCACTGTAAAAAGCAGGGAATACGGACACCCCATTTATCTGATCTCTGACGAACCCTATCGGGAAATCGTATTTGCCGGATTCGAAGTCCCATGGGTGCCACACATCTACAAGGACACCATCGTGTGCTACTCCTTCTCCAAGTCCCTGTCCCTGCCCGGCGAGCGTCTGGGCTATGTGCTGGTTCCCGGCCAGGCAACGGATTCGGGCAGCGTTTACGCCGCAGTGGCAGGCGCGGGCCGGTCTCTGGGCTATGTGAATGCCCCAAGCCTGTTCCAGCAGGTGACCTCTCTGTGCTGCGATATGACATCTGACCTGAAGGTGTACGAGCGCAACTGCAAGCTTCTGGTGTCCTCCCTGCGGGAAATGGGCTACCACGTGGCGGAGCCGGGCGGCGCCTTCTATCTGTTTCCTCGCTCCCTGGATCCGGACGACATCGCCTTCAGCGAGCGGGCCAAGCAATTCGATCTTCTTGTGGTCCCCGGTTCTGGCTTCGGTGCTCCGGGCCATGTGCGCATCGCTTACTGCGTCCAGACGGAGATGATCCAGCGGGCTCTGCCAAAGTTTAAGGCTTTGGCAGATTCTTACAAAAAATAATTCCAGAGGGCCTGCCATATGGCAGGCCCTGATTTTTGTCTTTGCCGTCCATCTGGCACCTCCGATTGGGTCTTTGTTCAGCCGTATTTTGGAAGTGAAGCAGAATTTTTCTTCGTTTATAACCCCTTTTTACCCGAATTTTCTAATTTTACGGGCACAATTTTATGGATTTCTCACCTATTCAAAGTCATGGTTTTCTTGTATGATATGAGTGTGAAAGATTGAAAAAAAAGAACGGATTCCCATAGGAGGAATATAACATGAGAAAGACGAAAATTATCTGCACCCTGGGCCCTGCTGTAGACAACGAAGACATGATTCACACGCTGATTCGTTCCGGCATGGATGCCGCCAGGTTTAACTTCTCCCACGGCAGTCATCCGGAGCATCTTGCCCGGTTGAACATGCTGAAGTCGGTGCGGGATACCATGGGCCGCCCAGTGGCCACGATTCTGGACACCAAAGGTCCGGAAATCCGCATCAAGAGCTTTGATACCAAATCCATCTGCCTTGAGACCGGGGATTCCTTTATCCTGACCACCGAAGATGTGGCAGGTAATCAATCACGGGTATCTGTCACCTATCCCGAACTCCACAACGAGGTAACGACCGGCCAGGAGATTTTAATTGATGATGGGCTGGTCGCCATCCGAGTGGAAAGGATTCAGGGCCCTGACATTATTTGTACTGTGGAAAATGGTGGAACCCTGTCGGCGAACAAGTCGATCAACATCCCAGGTATCCATATTCACTTGCCCGCGCTCACCGAAAAGGACATTGCCGACATTCGATTCGGCATAGAAAATGACTTTGATTTTATCGCTGCTTCCTTTGTCCGCCGAGCCGCCGATGTAACGGCTGTCCGTCATGTTCTCCATGAGTACGGCGGGGATGACATCCGCGTGATCGCCAAGATTGAAAATCAAGAGGGCATCGACAATATGGATGAGATCCTGGCGGCTGCCGACGGAATTATGGTCGCCCGTGGCGATCTGGGCGTCGAGATCCCCGCTGCTCGGGTTCCCATCCTGCAAAAACAAATGATCCGCAAAGGACTCCAGGCCGGCAAACCCGTCATCACGGCAACCCAGATGTTGGATTCCATGATGCGGAACCCCCGCCCCACCCGGGCCGAGGTATCGGATGTGGCAAACGCCGTCTTCGACGGCACCAGCTGCGTCATGCTGTCCGGCGAAACCGCGGGAGGTAAATACCCCGTCGAGGCGCTTACCTCCATGGTCGAAATTGTTACCGAAGCGGAAAACTCCATCCATTACTGGCGCCAGTTCCAAAAGCAGCGCGTGGTTCCCGCCTCCAACATCAATGACGCCATCACCCACACCTGCTGTCTCACCGCCAAGGATTTGGATGCAAAGGCGATTCTGGCCGCCACGAATTCGGGCCGCACCGCACGCATGATCTGCCGCTTCCGCCCCGCCTGCCCGGTCGCCGCTCTGACCATGCACGAAAAGGTTCGCCGTCAGCTGGCCATCTCCTGGGGCGTGATTCCCTTCCTCACTGGAGAAGTCACCTCCACCGACCGCATCTTCTCTCTCTCTGCCGAAGTGGCCCTGAAGGAGGGCCTGGTAAAGGACGGAGACACAGTAGTCATCACCGCTGGAGTCCCGTTGGGAAAAAGTGGTTCCACCAATTTGATTAAGGCCCAGATCATTGACCGGGACGCGATGTAACACGTTATTTGCCCACAGAAAACACGCCGCCCCGATTCGGGCGGCGTGTTTTTCATGTCTGATTGGAAAAGATTCACCCCGGCCTTGACAAATGCAGAATAAATGCATAAAATGGTTCCAATCGCAGACAATCGAACACAGGGGCGCTGGGAGCAATTCCCGGCTGAGATGCAAAGGCGAAGATGCCGCCTTCGGTCCCTTGAACCTGATCCGGGTAATGCCGGCGTAGGAAGTGTACGGACATATTCGTTGTCGTCCTTCGTACCGCACTACACCCGTTTGGATGTTCTGCGGTACATACAATTTTAGGAGGAACCGACAATGAAGACAACATCTCACCTGCGCATACGCATGCTGTGCGAGGGGGCCGTTATGGTTGCCCTAGCCCAGATTCTCAGCTATGTCAAGCTGGCCGAGGCCCCAAATGGGGGTTCCATCACCCC
This sequence comes from Lawsonibacter sp., assembly GCA_034927465.1. Classification (GTDB taxonomy): domain Bacteria; phylum Bacillota; class Clostridia; order Oscillospirales; family Oscillospiraceae; genus Lawsonibacter. Next base: position 1,736 of record JAYFPV010000386.1, on the reverse strand, counting down.
CGCGATGTTTCCCATTTTGCTGTTTGCCATTCGATGGGGCGTCTCGCCCGGGCTGATGGCGGGGTTCGTGTTCGGGCTGCTTCAGTTAATCTTTGACGGTGCGTATGCCTGGGGCTGGCAGTCGATGCTGCTGGACTATTTGGTGGCCTTTACCCCTCTTGGTCTGGCCGGACTGTTTCGAGGAAAGAAATGGGGCATGTTTGCGGGAATACTGGTGGGCTGCACCGGCCGGTTTGTCGTCCATTATATCAGCGGAGTCACCATTTATAAAATTTTGGTGCCTACCGCTTTTATGAATTGGACGTTTACCAGCCCGAAAGCCTATTCCATCGTCTACAATGGCTCTTACATGCTGCCTAATACCGTGATCGCGCTGGTCATCGCGGCGGCGCTGTATGTGCCCATGAAAAGATATTTCTTGGCGGAGGACATCCGCTGAAGGTCCCCCGCGGGGGGGCGGAAAGCGAGGCCCCCTTATGGGTAAATTTGATGGCCTGCTGCTGGTCAGCGACTTTGACGATACCTTATATGACTCCCGGCATCAAATTCCCACGCGGAATCTCCAGGCGATTCAATCCTTTCTGGCAGAAGGCGGACGATTTACGGTGGCCACCGGGCGGGCCCATCAAACCTTTGCCCCTCACGTGCATCTGGTACCCATAAACGCCCCAGTGGTGTTGTCCAACGGCTCTGCTTTATATGATTTTGAAACCAATCAAATGCTGGAGCAGACCTTTCTGTCCCCCACGGCCGTGGAAGACTTTGAGCGCCTGCTGGAGACGTTCCCGTCTCTGGGTTTGGAGATCTACCATGAGGATGACATCTTTGTCTGGAATCCAAACCCCATCACCGAAGCCCATATGAAAAAGGTCGGGACCGACTATGCGATCCGGCCGGTGGCCCACATGCCGATCCCTTGGACCAAGGCGATCCTTCAGCAGGAGCACTCCACTTTGCTTCAGGTCCAGGCCTGGCTGCTGGAGCAATACGGCCACCTGTACGAGGCGATTTTTTCCAACCAGTATTATTTGGAGATCACCGAAAGAGGGAGCACCAAGGGAGATATGGTGGCCAAGATGGCCAAACGGCTTGGAATCCGGCCTGAGCATGTGTACTGCGTGGGCGACAACCAGAATGATATCCCCATGCTGGAGCAGTCCGCGATTCCCTTCGCCCCTGCGAACTGCGCCCAGGAAGTGAAGGACTGGGGCGCCCGAGTGCTGTGCCACTGTGACGACGGCGTCATTGGCGATATCGTCGAGATTTTGCTGAAATTGTATTAAAAAGCAGAGATCCCGCTATTCCGCGGGGCCTCTGCTTTTTTTAGCGTTTTCTCGGACCTGATTGAAGTATTCTCAGCCACAGCCACACTCAGAACAGTCCAAGCAATTTTTGGGCGTTATCCCCCAGGATGGCCCGCTGCTCTTCTGCCGTCAACGGAAGTGCCCGAAGCCGGGCAAGGTCCTCAGTTTGACCGCCCCAGGGACTGTCGGAGCCAAATAAAATATGATCGGCTCCGAAATTCCGTGTAATGCGCATAAACTGTTCTGTACCCAGCATTTCCAACTCCGAAGGGCCATAATACCCATCCCCCAATGGGAGGATCTGCCCAAGCGAGGAAGAGGTATCCAGATACACGCCCGTTCCGGACAGAAGCTCCTCCACCTGATCCCAGTCGCGCCAGCCTCCCATGTGGGCCAGAATCAAAGAGATTGGTCCCACCTGCTTCCACGCCC
>JAYFPV010000497.1:0-9408 GCA_034927465.1 Lawsonibacter sp. | reverse complement strand
CGGCGCGGCGACAGGGGGCAGCCGCCCCTTAGTGGGCTATGTGCCCCAGTCCCCAAGCTTCGACCGGGGGGATCCGGTATCGGTACTGGATTTCTTTACCGCCGCCACCGTAAAATGGCCGGTGTGGCTGCCGGTGCCCCGCAGATACCGCGACCAGGCTGCGGCCAGTTTGACCCGGGTTCATGGAGAAGAGCTGCTGGATCGGCCCATGGGGGCCTTGTCCGGCGGTCAGCTCCAGCGAGTGCTGCTGGCCCTGGCTTTGGAGCCGGTGCCCCATATCCTGATTCTGGACGAGCCCTTGTCCGGCGTGGACATCGAGGGGGAGCACCAACTGCTGGAGATGTTGGACGAGCTGCGCACCCAATATGATCTGTCTATTTTTCTGTCTACCCATGACTTTGCCACCTTGGGCCAGTTTGCGGACAAGGTCATTTTGCTGAACCGGCGTGTGCTCAAAACCGGTACCCCCGACGAGGTACTGTCCTCTCCGGAATTTTTCGAGACGTTCCATCTGCGCATGGGAAAAGGAGGAGAATAAGCGTGGAACTTTGGTATGCAATGGTTTCCCTGCTGCCCTTCGAGTGGGCGCAGCCCGGAACCATGCTGTTTATGAAGCACGCGCTGCTGGCGGTGCTGGTCATTTCCCCCCTGTTCGGCCTTTTGTCCACGATGGTGGTCCACAGCCACATGTCTTTTTTTTCCGACGCCCTGGGCCACTCTGCCTTTACCGGCATGGCTATCGGGGCTATCTGCGGCTTTCAGGAGCCCACTTGGGCAGCCGTCCTCTTTGCACTGGCGTTTGCCCTGCTGTTCAATTTGGTTCGACAGAGATCCGCCCTGGCCAGCGACACGGTGATCGGGGTGTTTTCCTCTACTGCCGTGGCGCTTGGAATCTTCCTGTCCACTTTGGGGGGGCGGTCCTTTACCAAGTTCAACAATCTGCTCATCGGCGACATTCTGTCGGTGGAACCGGCCAAAATTGGCCTGCTGGCTTTAATTTTGCTGGCGGTGATTGGACTGTGGTGCCTGTCCTTTAACCAGCTTATGCTGTCCGCCGTCCATCCGGCGCTGGCTGACAGCCGCGGCATCCGGGTTTTCTGGCAGGAGACGGTGTTCTCCGCGGCGATCGCTGTGGTGGTCACCCTGTCTATGACCTGGGTGGGGCTGCTGGTGATCAATTCGCTGCTGGTTCTGCCGGGGGCCGCCGCCAGAAATGTGGCCAAAAGCATGGCCCAGTATCACCTGCTGTCTGTTGTGGGTGCGGTGGTGGCAGGCGTTGCTGGGCTCCTGACTTCCTATGAAATTGGTGCCTCGGCGGGGGCAGCCATTACGTTGTATCTGGCGGGGTGGTTTTTTGTGACCTTCCTGTGGCGAAAAAAAAACTGAGATGCAATCAGAACCACAGAGCCCCTTGGATAATTGTCACTTATCCAAGGGGCTCTGTGGCGTATAAAAGGAGCGATTTAAGCAAGAATCAGGCTCCAGGCTGGAATGGTGATCACCGAAAACAAGATGGTGACCACGATGCACCTGGTGGCAAAGGGGGCGTCGCTGTTGTATCGCACGGCAAAGAGTCCCGTGGTGCTTGCGCCCGGCATGCCGGACATCAAAACGGCGATCCCCTTGGCGGTGGAATCCAGTGGAAGAACCTGGCAGCATAAGTAGGTAATCAGCGGAAGCCCCACCAGACGGATCAGACTGAAAAAGAGGATGTCCCGGTCGAGAAAATGGCGGAACGTCATGTCAGCCAGAATGGAGCCGGTGATGATCATAACCAAAGGGGTTGTGCAGGCGGCCATGGAGCGCACCGTGGAATCCAAAAGGTGCGGAAGGTGAAAAGGCGTCAGCATGAAAAACAGCCCAAGGTACAAACCTACCAGGCAGGGGTGAAAGAGCACCTTGCGTACGATCTCTTTCTTGGAGGGGGACGCAGTGAAGTAAGACAGGCCGATGGACCACATGAAAATGCGCATGGGGATGAGGAAAATGGAGTTATACAGCAGCCCCAGATCTCCGTACAGCCCCTCGGAAATGGCGGTGCCCAAGAAGCCGGAGTTGGAGGATAACGTGGTGTACTGAAGAATTTTTCGGCGCTCCAGGGGAAATCGCCGATAGAGAAACTGGTTCAGCACCGCATACAGCAGCTCCAGCGCAATGGCCAAGGCCAACAGTACCGTGCCGGACTGGAGAACAGTCAGATCCAGATTGCCCAGAAACGATTTCAGAATGTTGCAGGGGATGAAGAGATGGATGGTCACATCGGACAGAACCTGCCGCCCGGTTTGGGTGATCATTCCGCTTCGGGCAAGCAAAAACCCGGCTGCCATCATCAACACCAGCATACTCTGAAGCTCTACCAACTGGAGCAGGGTTCCCGTCAGTTGATCTTCCATATATGCCCTCCCTCTAGTTTGGTCAGTGTAGCATAGAAAAAGCATTGTTTCAAATCTTGAACAGAGGAATGTCCCGGTGTACCTGGGGAGGAACACCGGGACAAAGGCCATAAAATTTTTTTAAATTTTTTGGCAAACTGACGCCCCAGCGTACCTGAGCAGGTGCACCGGGATGCAAACAGTTTAAAATGCCTGGTCTGTTTGAACCCGGAGGGCGGTGCGCATGGCGTCGGTCATGTGTTCGCGGACGGCAGCAGTAGCTCCCACCTCGTCATGGGCGGCAACGGCATTGAAAATAGCCCGATGGCGCTGGAGATTTAACATGACATTCTGGTGGGGAACCAATCGGACAAGGTTGAACCGCGCCTGTCGAAGTAATTGGCCATAGACAGACTGGAGGTAGCGGTTTTGAGAGGCATCTCCGATCAAGGCGTGAAAGGCAGAATCCAGCCGGGTGGCCGCAGAACGGTTCTCCTGTTCAATTGCAGCCTGATAGTCTGCCAGATTTTGGCCCATCGCTTCCAGCTGTGCCTGAGTAGCCCAGTGGGAGGCCAATCTGGCGGCAAAACACTCCAGCTCGCAGCGGTAGTCCACAAAATCGGCAAAGTCTCGACCATCCAAAAGCGGAGCCTGGAAGCCGCGGGAGGTGTGGGATACAAATCCCTCTTGAGCCAAACGGAGCAGAGCGTCCCGAACGGGGGAGCGGCTCATACCCATTTGTTCAGCCAGAACGTTCTGATTCAAATGGGCCCCCGGTTTCAGTCGCCCGTCCAGCAGGGCATCCAGCAGCAGTTGGTGGGCCAATTCGCTGCTGGGCAAAAAGGGGTTTTCTTCCCGCAGTGCGTGCAGACGTGTTTGGTCAAAAAGCATTTTTTGCAGTCCCCCCCCCGAACATGGTCAAGTGTCAATATCCACCAGGATATTATCCGTGCCGTGTTCCTCAAACTCGGCGATATATGCGTCGATGCGGCGGGTTAATTCGGCGTAGCTACTCTCATCCATGGGGGTGTCTTCCATGTCACGGCGGGCCAAATCCTCGGCCAGAATGTCAAAGAAGACGTTATTTTCATATTCCACAATTGCCTCATGGATGCCGCCCTCTACAAAAGCGCGGGAGGGAACGAACTCTCCCTGGTACAGTTCGGCGAGAGCGGGCATCCCTTCCAAGGACGCCTTGCCAAAGACCAGACTTTCCACTTTGTCATAGTCGGCGAAACGCTGATCCTCACGGGTAGAATTTAGAATCCAGTTTCCAATAGAGACCAAATCCAACAGACGACGAAATTGTTTCGGGCTCAAATCCAGATTCATAGACGGGACCTCCTTTCCCGAAAGGGAATTACACATCATACATATTATAGTCGACGTTTTGTATTTGTCAAATGTGGAACAAATCAGAAAAGGGGAGTATCAATGAAAATTTTCCCTTGTCTTTCCAAAGAAAATGAAATAAAATAATGTCTGCTGGAAATTGGGCGCTTGCCCTTTACAACACAGGGGAAAGCGTGTATAATACCCCCACCTGTGGACACTGCCTATGGGGTGGACAGGAAACAAACGCCTTTGGAGGCAGCAAAATGGAAAAGGACGTCATCATCTCCATTAAAGGGATGCAGAAATATGAAGATTCCGACCCGGATACCATTGAACTGGTGACGGAGGGACGGTTGATGCGGGACGACTCGGGCTATACCCTGACCTATCAGGAGAGCGAACTCACTGGGCTGGAAGGCACTTTGACCACGATTCAGGTGGAGGGAGAGCAGGTTACCCTGCTGCGGGTGGGAGAGGTCAATGCCCAGATGGTTTTTCAGGAGGGCCGCCGTCACCTGTCCATGTACAATACACCTTATGGCGCCATGGCTGTTGGGGTGAATACCCGCCATCTGTTGGCCAACCTGGATGACCGGGGCGGTGACATCGAAATCGATTATGCCATCGAGATCGACCATATGATCGCGGGCAGGAATCTATTTCAGATTAAGGTGAAGGAGACGGATGGCCTTCGCCTGAAGCAGTAAAATGGTCGAGCTCGATCCCGCAGGGCGGGCTTTGCCCGGCCGAGGATTCAAAGACGCGGGGACCCAAGGCGGCAGGCCGCCGTGGGAGATCGACCATATGATCGCGGGCAGGAATCTATTTCAGATTAAGGTGAAGGAGACGGATGGCCTTCGCCTGAAGCAGTAAAATGGTCGAGCTCGATCCCGCAGGGCGGGCTTTGCCCGGCCGAGGATGGATGTCCGAACCCCAGAAACGAGATAACCAAGGATAAGGTGTGATAAACGTGTCAAATATGATTCAGGCTGCCCGGCAGCAAGTGGCCCAGTTGACCCAGGCAGCCTATGAAGAGGCTGCTTCCGCCGGCGTTTTACCCGCCGCGGCAGAGGTGAACGCGACGATTGAGATTCCAAAGGATACCTCTCATGGAGACTATGCCTCCTCATTTGCCATGGCAGGAGCGAAAGCACTTCACATGGCCCCTCGGGCCATTGCCCAGGCCATTATGGACCACCTGGATCTGAACGGAAGCTATTTCCTGAAGGCAGAGATTGCCGGCCCCGGCTTTTTGAATTTCACCCTGGGCCCCAAGTGGTTCGGGGAGGTGTTGTCCGCCGTGGAACGCAGCGGGGCAGCCTATGGCTCGGGCGACGAGGGCGGCGGACGGAAGGTGATGGTGGAGTTTGTCTCCGCCAATCCAACCGGCCCCATGCATATGGGCAACGCCCGTGGCGGCGTGCTGGGAGATACCCTGGCCAACGTGCTGGCCCGGGACGGATGGGATGCCTGGAAGGAATTTTATGTCAACGACGCAGGCAACCAAATCCACAAGTTTGCCGTTTCCATCAATGCCCGCTATATGCAGATCATTCTGGGGGAGGATGGCTTCGCGTTTCCGGAGGAAGGCTATCACGGAGACGACATTAAGGCCCTGGCCCAGGCCGTTTACAACGACCACGGAGAGGCATGGATGTCCCTGAGCGAAGAAGAGCGGCTGGAACAGATGGCCGAATATGGTCTGTCCATCAACATTCCCAGGATGAAGGAGGATCTGCGGCGGTACGGCATTGAGTATGACCAGTGGTTTTTCGAGTCTTCCTTGCATGAATCCGGTTCTGTGGCCGAGGCCGTCCAAGCGTTGACCAACAAGGGATGGACCTACGAGAAGGACGGGGCCCTGTGGCTGAATACGACCCAACTGCTGAAAGAGAAGTACATGCGGGAGGGAAAGACCCAGGAACAGGTGGATAAGCTGGATCTGAAGGACGACGTGCTTCGGCGGGCCAACGGATTTTACACCTACTTTGCCGCCGACATTGCCTACCACCGCAATAAGTTGGAGGTTCGGGGATTTGATCAGGCCATCAATATCTGGGGCGCCGACCACCACGGCCATGTGGCCCGTCTTCAGGCGGCTCTGGATGGATTGGGGCTGGATGGCTCTCACCGTCTGGTGGTGGTGCTGATGCAGCTGGTCAATCTGATGCAGGATGGCAAGCCTGTGCGGATGTCTAAGCGTTCCGGCAAGACGATTGCGCTCCACGACCTGCTGGATGATATTAGCGTGGATGCAGCCCGGTATTTCTTTAATTCCAGAGCCGCGACGACCCCGCTGGACTTTGACCTGGATCTGGCGGTCCGCCAGGATAGCGAGAATCCGGTTTACTATGTCCAGTATGCCCACGCGCGCATTTGCTCGCTGATTGCCAGACTGGCGGAAGAGGGGGCGCTTGTACCCGCTGCCGCCGCGGTGGATGCCGCATGGCTGGAGACGGCAGAGGAGCTGGCTCTGGTGAAGTCTCTGGCCCAGTTTCCCGAGGAGCTGCACCTGGCGGCACGGGACTATGACCCCAGCCGCATCAACCGCTACCTGGTGGCCTTGGCTGGAGACTTCCATCGGTTCTACAATGCCTGCCGGATCAAGGGGGAGGAACCTCAGGTCCTGGCCGCCCGGTTGAAGCTGGCTGACACAGTGCGCTCTGTTTTGTCCAACGGGTTGGGACTTTTGGGAGTGTCTGCGCCGGAAAAGATGTGATGCAAAAAAACACGCCCGGTTTTGGGCGTGTTTTTTTGATAAGGAGGAAGCTTTATGAAGGATGCATCGGTTCCATACGATGAGGTGGAGTCTCTAGCGCGCCTGCTGAAGGGGCGCAGACCCGGCCTGATGGGTATCGTCAGCGAGTATGCGGTGTTGGTCCCTTTGGTGGAGCGGGAGGACGGGCTGTATTTGCTGTATGAGGTGCGGTCTCATACGCTGCGCCGCCAGCCGGGAGAGGTGTGTTTCCCGGGCGGCCGGGTAGAGGGGACGGAGTCTCCCGAGGGCTGTGCCCTGCGGGAGACGGAGGAGGAGCTGTCTATTCCCCCCTCTGCAGTTCGAATTCTGGGCAGAATGGATTTTATTGCCCATCGAGCCAACTTTATTATGCATCCGATCCTGGCCCTGGTGAAAGAGGGCGCGGTGGAGCATATGACTCTGAATCCGGGGGAAGTGGATCAAACGTTTTTGGCCCCACTGTCTCACCTACTGAACACGCCTCCCCTGGAATACGATTACCGACTGATTCCAGAGACCGGAGAGAGCTTTCCTTACGAGCTGATCGGCATCCCAAGGGATTATCAATGGCAGATCGGCAGTGAGAATGTTCCGGTATATTCCTGGCAGGGGCACGCCATTTGGGGTCTCACCGGGCGGATTACGCGGCACCTGGTGCAGCTGATCCAAGAGGCGGAACGGTGGGATCACGAGACACACAAGAAGTATGGGCTTGAGCAGGAGTATGATCGATAAGCAGGCGGAATGAATGGTATGCCTGCTTATGGAAATGTGGACTTCTGGTTGTACTGCAGAATAAAAACAAATGCAAGCTATCCTGATAAAACAAGCCAGGCTGCGCTGTGCTTGTTCTAATGAAAAATATTATATATCCGAATGCTGCATCGAGCGCGGCTGGCTGCCCATAAGTTGGGCGGCCGCTGAGCGGAACAGCAAAAGCCCCTGCGTACTCCGGTTGAGACTGCACTGCGGGCAGCACATTGGCTGCTTTTGGCGGTGTCGTCAACGGGAAAGAACGCGGGGGCTTGCTCTGTCATATAAAATACTGGGGATAATCCTTTTGGATAGTTTCTTTATCTACCTGATAGCGGGACAGGTGCTTCTCCATCACCCGACCAGCCAACCCAGGGCTACGGCCCGCAATCGCCTCGGTAATGGCGCGATGGTCAGCCACCGTTTTGTTGTCTTTGATGCTGGCCAGACTCATGCGACGCACCCGATCAAAGTGGATGGTAAACGATACCATCATGGCGTAGGTCTGACACTTGCGACAGATGGAAAACAACATCTGGTGGAACTCGTTGTCCAATTTCATCAAACTGGTTTCTCCGGCTTTGCCGTCTGGATTTTCCAGATAAAACTCCTGCAGGCGCACACAGTGGCGCAGCTGGTTGATGTCCTCTCCGGTAGCCATCTCGCAGGCCAGCTCCACCACAGCCTTTTCCAGCACCAGACGGGTGAAGCGCGCCTCTTCCACCAGGGCATAGTCAATGAGGGAAATGTAGCTGCCCTTTTGGGGATAGATTTCCACGATTTTGCTTTTGGACAGCTCAATGAGAGCCTCGCGCACTGGAGTACGGGACAGTCCCATTTCTTGGGCGAGATCGCTTTCACTCACCATGCTGCCCGGTTCCAGTTCCAGCCAGATGATATTTTGTTTCAACATGCGCAAGGCATAATCGCGCCCTGTCTCTCGAGGTTGACGAGCCGTGATGATCATAATGGTCTGACTCACTTTCTGGAAAATGTTAGGGCTCTAGTGGGATTTGAGACTAGTATACCAGAAAACCAGTCAAAAGTCACCTTGTTATTTTGACAATTTTTTATGGGAAAAGATGTTTGTGCAGGGTGGCACGCACGGCCCCGCGGCCAGCCAGCTGCTCGACGAACATCGCCTCAATTTTGGAGGCTAGTCCGGCTTCCACCAAATTGCTGCCAAAGATCGTGGCGTTTGCCAAAATATCCTTCAGCTGACCCTGATAAGTTTCGGGTTTGCCCACGGTAATACCGGCCAGCTTGGCCTGCAGTTCGTCCTTGAGCGGGTCGCTGGACACTTCAATGGCGTTGCCCTCGTCGTCCACAGCCAGCAGGTAACGCAGCCACCCTGCGATGGCCAGGGGAATGCTGACCAACGTTTCTAGACCACTGCCGGTGGCCAGGTAGCTCTTAATGGTTTCGCCAAACCGGATGCCAACCTTCTGGCTGGTGTCAGTAGCGATACGCTGGGGCGTGTCAGGCATGAAGGGGTTGGGCAGACGCTGCTCCACCACCTCATCAAGGAACGATTTTGGGCTGAGAATGCCGGGGTCCACCACTACGGGGAGTCCTTCTACGTAGCCAAGGCGCTTGATGAGTGCCACGATGTCCGCATCCTTCATTTCTGCACAGATGAGCGTGTAGCCCAGCATGCAGCCATATACGCTCATGGCGGTATGCAGAGGATTGAGGCACGTGGTCACCTTCATTGTCTCGGTTTTGTTCACGGTTTCTCGGTCCGTCAGATAGACCCCGGCCCTTTCCAGGGGGGGACGTCCGGCAGGGAACGTATCCTCTACCACCAGATACTGTGGCCGCTCCGCGTTGACAAAGGGGGCAATAAAGGTGTTTTTGCCGGTAATAATAGGCTTCATGCCGGCAATGCCTGCCTGAGTCAGGCTCTCTTCCACCATCTTATGGGGGCGGGGAGTGATCTTATCAATCATGCTCCAAGGAAAAGTTATTTTGTGTTCATCCTGAAGATAATTGATAAAACCCGGTTCTACAAAGCCCTTTTCCTGCCAAGCTTTGGCCAGAGTCAAAACACTGTTTTGCAGCTTTTCCCCGTTATGACTGCAGTTGTCTAAGCTTACCAGAGCCAAAGGAGCGGCGCCTGCCTGGTAGCGCTTGTGTACCAGGGCGGTGACCAGACTCATGACATGACGGGCCTTGGCGGGGCCTGATTGAATGTCAGCCGCTACCACAGGC
>JAYFPV010000473.1:0-7535 GCA_034927465.1 Lawsonibacter sp. | reverse complement strand
CTCCTTGTTTGTCGTCTTATGACGCGGTATTGTTATAGCTCATACTTCATGGACTCATTTTTCTGGAATGCCTTTTCCACCGCGTTGATGATCGAGGCGCGGAATTTTCCCTTCTCCAGCACGGCCACTCCGTTAATGGCCGCCCCCTGTGGAGAACAAACGGCATCCTTCAGCTCTCCCAGACTTTGACTGGTCTCCAGGAAAAGCGACACCGCGCCCTCTACTGCGCGCGCCGCAATGATCTCAGACTCTTTTCTGGAATAACCAAGGGCAACGCCACCGTCTGCCAACGCTTCCAGAAACATAAACACATAAGCCGGAGTACAGCTGTTGAGCGATACGCCCATATCAAAATGCTCCTCGTCCACAGCCCGGCAGATGCCGCAATGACTCAGAATTTGCAAAAGCACCTGTTCCTGCTCCTCCGTAACCTGTTCGCTTTTGGAGATCAACACGCAGCCCTTGCCAATGTTAATGGGAAGATTTGGCATGATCCGAACCGCGGGAATGCAGGCATTCCCGTGCGCAATCAGCGCTTCTATGCTCTTCAACTCAACTCCCGCAGCAGTGGATACGATACACTGACCTGCGTGAAGCGTTGGAAGAATGGACTGGAGCAAATGGGAAAAGGCCTGGGGCTTCACCGCCAAAAAAATGTAATCCGCGCCCTCTGCCGCTCCCGTTGCGTCCTCCGCCATTACGCACCCGGTTTCTGCTGCTATTCTTTCCATCTTTTCCGGGTTGTGGTCATAAATTACCAACTCAGAGGGCAGCACAGCCAGGCAGATTCGTTTTGCCAAAATACTCCCAATATTTCCGATCCCAATAATCGCCACTTTTTTCATTACGCGACTCCTTCTCTGAAACATGATATTCGTTGCGGCTGTTCCTACGTCGTTGATCGGTTTTTCTCATTTATTATAGGCTCCGTCAAAAATGTTGTCAATGCCGTATTTTTCTCTCTTTGGTTGCCGATCTTATTTCCATGACGGCTTCAGCGAACAAGTCCGGGAAGCCACGTTTTGTCCTCCCGGACCAACGACTTTCCACACTTGTTTTTTATTTGCATTTAGTCCCGTCAAGACCCATACCCAAGAAAGCTGGGCGTTCATAATTCGGCCGACGCGGTGATGGAGTCAATGCGTCGCGGACTGATTGAGGCGTAAATAGATAGCGGCGGTATCCGTTTACATTTACTACAAATCACTTTTTTATCGCATCAGCAAATTATACAGCACCTGCGCCATTTCCGCTCTAGTGGTCGTGTTCATTGGAGTGAGCTTTCCGCTGCTGCCGCTGATCGTACCTGTTTCGGCCAACAAGGCCATGGCATCTTTCGCCCAAGAGGCAATCTCGCCGCTGTCGGAGAAAGCAGATAGAGCTTTGCCGGAAGCGCCCTTGGGTAATTGGCTTAAGGTTTTAAGCGCATTATACATCATGGTGAACATCTCCTGGCGGGTGATTTGCTTTTCCGGAGCGAACAGATTGTTGCCTACACCGTTTGAAATGCCCAGCCGTTTCGCCGCAGCCAGATAGCCCGTATAGTAGGTATTACCCGCATCCGCAAAATTGACCGACGGGTTTTCATCGGCGGCAATGCCGTAAGCCCGCAGCAGCATGACGAGGAATTGCCCGCGTGTCAGTGCAGCGTCTGGACTGAACGTGCCATTACCCGTTCCGGTAGTAAGTTCTCTGGCGGCAAGGAAGGATACCGCGTCATAATACCAAGCACTGCTGTTTACGTCGCTGAAGCTTAAGCTGTTAAATCCAACCGCGTACAGGCTGAAATGGGTAGTCGTGAAGGTTACGGTACCGGTCGCCGCGTCATAGCGTCCGCTAGGGACGCAGACGGCCTTGCCGCTTCCGTCAATATACCAGATGACAATGCTGTCGGGATTTTTAAGCTCCGTCGCCGTGGGGGTGTAAGGAATCGCGACGGTGACAGGGGCATTGGAATTGGTCCACGCCACCTGCGTACCGTCCAGTGACAGGGTGAGCTGGATAAGCGGTCTGTTTCCAATCTCCGCTTTTACATTATCCGGTAGGGCTGCACGGTTGCCCTCGCCAACGGTTATCTGTGCTGTTTTGCCCGTTGTACTGGAACGGGTCGAGAGCATATTGGAGGGGACGGTTACAGTGCCTTCATCCGACTTTAATGTCAGCGAGCCCTTTGCGTCTGTTGCTGTCAGCGAGGAAGCCGGAAGTTTCACAGAATAGCTTTTGGCATCCATTGTGGAAGGCATGGACACAATCAATTTTTCTCCGCCTGCTAAAGACGCAGTCTGCTCAGCGCCAATGTCGGCAGTGGCGCTGTGCGTGTTCGTATCCATTTTGATAGGTACCTTGCCGGAGGAGGCACCGTTCCCGGAGACCTCAGCCTGATAAGAGGTGCTTGAGCTCCCGGAAGAGGACCCTCCGGTTGAAGTGCCACCTGATTCCGCAGCTGTGGTAAAGGTGTCGGAATATGGTGTCATTACGTGGCCGGCGATATCCTTAAAGCCGGATATGTCAACTTTATATGTTTTATTGTAAGCTAGACTGGAGAGGTTGTATGCAACGGTCTTTCCGTCACTGCTCCACTGTGGGCTGCTCACCACCGCACCGTTATCCAGCGTTACAGTTCCGGTTATATCTTTATCAATTAACTCACTAAAAGTGACAGAAAGGGACTTAGTACCAATGGCTACATTTGCGCCGTTGGGTGAGATGCTTTGGACGGATGGTGCCGTACTGTCCTCACTGAGAATACCGTCCGTCGCACCCGCAGTGACGGAGCCACAATACACAAGGCTGCCTGTATCCGCAGACTTGACGTTCGAGCCTGACGGCAGGTACAGGTACAGCTTTCCGGAGGCGTCGGTGCGCAGATTCTTTGTGCCGTAAGCATACGATGTGCTCGCAGTCAGGGCGGCAATGCCTGTAGCGGCGCTCACGCCCGTCAGCTGCACCGTTGTAAGAATGACCGGAGCATCGCCGTTGGCGCTGCCGTTTGTCGGAACTGCTTGAATACTGGCATCGACAGACCCACCGGTGATGACGCAGGAGCCGGCGACGCTGTTGCCGCCGCCGATGCCGGACTTCCCGCCGAAGCCCTTGGCCTTAACGGTTCCACCCGTGATGAAGATCATGCCGCCGTTGCCGTACCTACCCCCGCCGATACCTGCGCTGCCGTATGTACTGTTGCCGCTGCCGGTTGCTGTAACTATACCGCCGTTGATAGTGACCGAGCCGCAGCTGTCCTGTGTTCCGCCACCAATACCTGCGCCGTAGCCACTGCCAATGGCTGTGACTGTGCCGCCATTAATGGTAACATCACCGGTGCTCTTATATGCACAACCGCCGCTGCCGATGCCGGCACCACCGTAGAAGCCGCCAGTTGCTGTGACAGTACCACCGTTGATGGTAACAGTGCCACCAATATGGTTGCTGCTGCCGCCGATACCCGCGCCGCCACAGAGACTGCCTGTGGCCTTTACGGTACCGCCATTGATGACGATCGCTCCACTATTGTTGTAGCGGTCGCCGCCGATGCCCGCGCTGTATCCGTTGTGATCTCCGCTGGCGGTCAGTGTTCCCGTGCCCGCAATCTGCCCGTAGATGGTCAGACTGTTTCCGCTATTGACGGTAACGCCGGCGTACACGGTTCCACCAGCGACTGTCAGGCTGCCGCCGTCTGCTAAAATCAGTTTCACATCGCCGGTGACTGTGAACGGGCCGCTTGCAGTGATGCTACTGTCAACTACATACCATCCTGTGGTGAGGCTCGACGTGGAGCTTGTGATCCTTGTCCCTCCAGTAGATTGCTGAGCGCCATTTTCGTCAATATACCACAGGGCTTTCGTGGTATAGCTGTGGTTGGGATCGGCGGTCATGACATTACCCGCCAGATCCTTAAACTGGTATAAACTAATGGTGTAGTCCTTCGCATAAGAAAGGCCGGACAGGGTATAGGTTACCGTCTTGTAGTCACTGCTCCACTGCGGGCTGCTCACCGTCGCGCCGTTATTAAGCGTGACAGTTCCGGCAACAGTTTTATCCATGGCCTCACTGAAGGATACGGAAAGAGATGTTGTGGCGGCAGACACGTCTACGCCGGATGGTGTAATGCTTTGGACAGTGGGGGGTGTGGTGTCGGGAATTACCGTCAGCGCCACTTTCTGAAAGTCACTGGCGTAATCTGTTTTAAAATCGCCGTTGTACTGCTCCGAGAACAGCTTGAGGGTATAGCTGCCCGTGGCGATACCGACGGGGATATGAATATTTGCGGTGCCGTTTTCGTAGCCAGAGTCAACTGCTTTAACCCTGCCATAATAGAGAGCGTTGCCGCCTGCGTCGACCAGCATGGCGGAGATGTATTCGTTTGTTCCAGATGTCGCGTCCGTGTAGCTGATGGACGCGGTGCCACCCACCTCGACGGACGCAGATGAGGTCGTTACGCTGAATTTTCTGCTCTTATCCAAAAGCGTCAACTTCCACGCCGAGGGAGTTGTTGCGGGAACTGCCGTCAGGCCGCTGCTCATACCGCTTGCGGATTTGCCACTCTGAGCGGCGGATGCGAAGAGGACAGCGGATAGATTCATATTAAAAGCGGGACGGACCGAAAAGGTAGCGCTCACGGCGCCAAAGCCAAGGCTGCCGGATTTGTCAACGACCCACCCGTAGTCCGGAGAATAAGAATCCGGTGAACGAATCCACCACGCGCTGTTTGTTGCACGCTTAGCATCCGCCGAAGAAGGGTCACTGGAAAAGCCATAGCTGCTGTTTGAGGCCTCGGCGAACGAGAGGCTGAACAGCCGGTCGTAAAGCAGATATGAATCACCGACATTGTTGGCACCCTTATCATCTTTTTTCGTTTGAAGGAAGGCGGATTGTTCCTGAGAGGAAAAACAATTACCGAAAAGGGTCGTGTTGCAGCGCGTCTGCAAATCGCTTCCCTGATAATCATTGCCTGAAACGGTGGTATTAAACTTTAAGCTCCCCAAAGGGGACTCCGACAGAAGAAACAGACCTGTTCCGGTATAACCATTACCATCGCTGTCTTTGAAGGAATCCCCGTTCTTGTTGGTGGACAGCAGCCGCCACTTGACAGGTAAGCCGTTGTACTGTCCAAAATAGACCGAGTTTTCGCCAGCACCGACCATGCCGAAGGAATTGCCGGCGTCCAACCGGATGGCGGCGGGATTCAGCCCCGCGGCATGTGCCTTGAGCGTTACACCAGGCAGCAGGGTAAGCACCAGCGCCGCACATAGCGCCATGCTCCAAAGTCTTTTTTGTGTTCTCTTCATTCTCTCTTTCTCTCCTTGTAGTTAGCTATCGTTTTTCAATTATGTTTTAGCAGACTCACCTTTTCTTCGCCGGAACGAAATAAAGCGAAAAATTCCGCAGATCGTCGCAATATACAGACTACCTTGCACCGGGATATAACCCGATACCCACTCGAAGGTTTTTTTAGACTCCCCCTTGGAAGAATGGGAAGCCGCCTTATGCCGTCCGTAATCAGTAAATCCGCATTGTTCGGAGGTCGGGAAAGACTGCCGATTTCGCCGATAATAGTAAAATTACCGTTAGGAAAAAGCACCCTCATTTCCTTAACAGTGAGGTATGAAAATCTGCAGCGGCTTCGCGGCTCGATATAATACTTTGTCATGCTTGCGGTCAAATTAGGCCGGTACATCATCACTTTCGCCCCTCGCTCACTATATCAGAAAAAATAGCTCAAAAATGTAGATGGCGAAATTGACGCCTCTGTCGCCGAAATCGACATAAAAATACCCTGTCAAAATTCTTGGCAGGGTATAAACGTTATCTATATCGTGGGAGTGTCGGGCTGCATTTCCCCGGACAGGGAAAACGCGGCCATCAGGGTAAACTTCGTCCCGTTATGTTCTGTTTTGAGGAAGCCCCGGTAAGTGTCCACGACCTTTTGAATGTTTCGCAGGCCGAGTCCATGGTCCTGACCGCTTTTTGTGGAGAGATATTGAGTATCTCTCTGATTCAAGTGTCCGTCATAGGAATTTTCAATTTTGATCAGCAACTGTCCGCCGGATATTCTTGCTTCCGCAGAGATGAGTCTCGCTTCCGGTTCGGCAAGTTTTCCGCACGCCTCCAAAGCGTTCTCCAGGGCGTTGCTCAACCCGACGCAGAGGTCGCCGTCGCTGACCGAAAGTCGCTTTGGGATGGCGCAGGCGCAGAAAAATGTGATATCGCGTTCCTTAGCCTTTAACGAATAATACCCGAGAATGGAGTTGGCCACAATATTATCGCAGAATACCGGCAGCGGCTCAGTCTCACTTTTGTCGGCATAGTCGCTTAAAAACCGGTCCAGTTCCCCGTACCGCCCCTCTCCGGAGAGCTGCGTCATCACACCGACAAAATGGCGCATGTCATGCCGCACGGCGCGAACCTCATTGATCTGCTCGCTCAGGGTATTGTAATAGTCCGCCTGCATGGCAATCTGCTTTTTTACCAGCGCCAGCCGGGAAGCGGATAAGGCAAGCTCTCTGTGTACATCCGCGGCTTGCAGCGCTGCAACCAGACTGAGGATCATCATGTAGGCTGAAAACAAGGTAAGCAGCGCCAGAGACAGATTGAGGTAGCTGTTGCCGTTGATGTAGTAGCAGTCTAAGATCAGCCCGGTGATTGCCAGAATCCCACCCCAGTAGATGAGCAAACCGTATTTGTTTAGACGCTGGCGATTGATCCATATCTTGAAAAAGAAATAAATCTCAATTGCAAAGGCGGCAGCGGGCAGCGCAATTGTGAGGTATCGGTTGTAAAAATCGTTGGGTACAAAAAGATAGGCGAAAAACAGCGCGGTGTAAAAAGCGAGGAAGAATAGCTTTTCCTTCTGAGAAAAACCGATTCTCAGCAGACCTTCAATCAAATAAATCAAAAGATATTTAAAGGCGAAGGTGATGAGAAACAGCAGGGGGTTAGCAGCCTCGTAGGAGAGCCCGCAAAACATCGTGTTCTGCCACAGACTGTAAAACTCTGTGGTCAACATGATGCGCAACAGAACGAGAAGACCAATGAACGGAAGCCAGAAGGAACGTTTGCCCTCCCGGAAGGACAAACCGTACATGACGATCAAGACAAAGAAGGAAAAGAGCGCCATCCCGAACAAGATACGCCGTGCGGTATTCCGGTTGCTTTCATCCTGTATAGCGTGGTCATACTCTTTTAAAACGGGGGCCATATACAGCCCGGAAAACCGGGCGGTAGCCACCTCAATCACAACTACATGCTCCGGCGCATCAGATAGCGTTACGGGGTAAAGCTTCACCCCAGTCGTGGTAAAGACTTGGTGGGCATTTCGGGATACGACGCCGCTTTCCGCAGTAAGCGCGCCGTCAATGAATACGCGGTACGCGCTGCCGAAATCCGGTATGTAAATCGTAACAGGCCGGGAAACCTCCAGACCGCGAAGCATGAGCTGGTAGCTTGCGCAGCCACCTGTGGGCAGGTATGCTCCGTCGATTTTGTATTTCGACCAGTAGTCCGGCACTCGGATAAGGAAATCCGGACTTTCTGCCCGT
>JAYFPV010000079.1:0-7383 GCA_034927465.1 Lawsonibacter sp. | reverse complement strand
CGTGGAAGCGGCAGGTTCGCAGGCCCTCAAAATCCTCCAAAAAGTTATGAAAAAGCGGTTAAATCAATCGATTTAACCGCTTTCTTGGTGGAGACGAAGAGGATCGAACTCTCGACCTTACGGATGCGAACCGTACGCTCTCCCAGCTGAGCTACGCCCCCAAGTTGTGGAATCTGTTCAATTTTTGGAGTTTGCTGTGTGCAAGTTGTCAGGTGGTCAGGGCCCGCTTTGCGGATCACTTGCTCTCCCAGCTGAGCTACGCCCCCAAATATTTCCATTTTTACGGATGCGAACCGATTGGTTGCCAAGTGAGTTACACAACTGTTGCTGAAACCGTCCCACGTGCTCTCCCAGCTGAGCTACGCCCCCAAATGTTCTATCTTCACAGTGAAACAAGCCAATGCCTGCTCTGCATATATCCCTGATCAGGTAGCCAGAAGGAAGATTTCACTTCAAACACATAGCTTCATTATTATAGCAGATTTTTTTGGCTTGTAAAGACCAAAATTTTACTTGTACCTTTAAAAAATTAAGAAGAGGGAATCTTGGAATAAAGAAAACGCTAAATGACAGAACATGTAAAGAAAAACAAAATCGTCCCTATACCGGCTTGCAACCCGTCCAGCAAGCATATTTTGACGCATTTGGTTTACCCTGACAATTTTAAAATCAAATTTGATTTGATTTTTCCATTGATAATTTGGATGGAATATAGTACAATATAATCTACTCTGCTTCACGTTTCGGTGTGGAGCAAGGTCGCACTAGTCGGGGAGATAGCGGTGCCCTATACCCGCAATCCGCTACAGCGGGGATGAATTCCGGCCCCCGGACGTGTGATGTGTTGTCTGACCTGAATAAGCAGCAATGATAGACCGGTCCTGCGCAACGTGGCCCCGTGAACTGTGTCAGGCGGGGAACCGAGCAGCACTAAGCGGTGTGCCGCGTGTGCCGCGGGGGTACTGTTCTTGAGCCGGCTGTTCAAGTACCGAACATATTGCACGCTTCAAAGGCCGGTGTGCGGCCTTGCTCTGCGCCGATTCTTACGTTTCCTGAACTTCGAGGTGATTTGATGTACCAGGCCCTATACCGCAAGTGGCGGCCCCGCACCTTTGACGATGTCGTGGGCCAGTCACACATCACCGACACATTGAAACAACAGGTGGCCGGAAACCGCCTGTCCCATGCCTATCTGTTCACTGGCACCCGTGGCACCGGCAAAACCACCTGTGCCAAGATTCTGGCCCGTGCCGTCAACTGCCAGAACCCCCAGGACGGCAACCCCTGCAACCAATGCCCCGCCTGTCTCGGCATTGAAAATGGCTCTATTCTGGACGTGCTGGAACTGGATGCTGCCTCCAACAACGGCGTGGATCAGGTTCGGGCCCTGCGGGATGAAGCCGTGTACACGCCTGCCGCCGTTCAGAAGCGGGTCTATATTGTAGACGAGGTTCACATGCTGTCCACGCCCGCCTTCAACGCTCTGCTGAAAATTTTGGAGGAACCTCCTTCCCATCTGATGTTTATCCTGGCCACCACGGAACTGCACAAGGTGCCCGCCACCATTAAAAGCCGGTGCCAGCAGTTCTCCTTTAAGCGCATTCTGCCCGTGCAGATCGCCCAGCGGCTTCAATTTGTGGCCGGGCAGGAGGGGATCGATCTGACCCCAGACGGTGCCGCTCTCCTGGCCAGGCTGGCCGATGGCGGCCTGCGGGATGCGTTGTCCCTGCTGGATCAGTGTTCCGGCGGACGGCAAACGGTGGACGAGCAGGAAATCCTGGACGCGTTAGGCCTGGTGGGCAACCTGGAAACCGCCAACCTTATGGAGCAACTGGCCGATCGGGACACTGGCACCGCGTTGGAGACCTTGGCCCGGCTGTACGCCAACGGCAAGGACGTGGGTTCGGTGCTGGGCGAGCTGTCTGCCCTGACCCGCGATCTGCTGTTGCGAAAAACCGCCCCCCAAGGCGGAGCCGCCCTGCTGACCGGTGGGTATGATGAAGCCACTCTGCGCAAACTGGGCGAGCGATTTTCTGCCCAGCGGCTACTTCAACTATTATCCTCGCTTCAGGAATCTGCTGGCAACCTGGCCCGGAGCAGCAACCGCCGCACAGAAGCTGAGCTGTGTCTTATTCGCCTGTGTGACGAAAGTCTGGACCAATCCTTCGCGGGATTGTCCGCCCGTGTGGCACGCATGGAAGAGCGCCTGACACAGGGCATTTCTGTCTCTGCCGCCCCGGTCAAACCGGCCCCATCCTTGCAGTCCCGCCCTTCCTCCAACGCTGGTACAGCATCTCCGGTTTTGGTCAAGCCAACCGCTGAAGCCCCCCTCACGGCGGAGGATGTCCCTCCTTGGGACGAGGCCCGTTCCCCTCTGCCGGAGGAACCTTTCGTGAAGGAAACGGGCCTGTCTGATGCACCTGCTTCTGCTCGTCCTGTCCCGGCTCCCGCTTCAGCACCGGCTTCTTCTTCCGGCGACCAGAGCTTTTGGCCGTCCTTTGTGGCTGGCCTGCGGGGAAAGATTCCACCTTCCATCACCCCCTATTTAAACAACCCGGCCAAAGTAACCGGGGTTTGGAAAAACGGTATTCTGACTCTGTGGACAGACTCCGAATTCACTCGCTCCATGCTGAATAAGCCCGCCGTATTGACCGGCTTATCCCAGGCGGCAGCCGCCGCGTTCGGCGGGCAGCCCCGTGTCAGCGTGGTCAACGGAACCCCGCCTGAGTCGGAACCGGAAACAGCCTTGGCGGATAAAGCCCAGATTCAGGCTGCGGCATGCCCAAAAGAGAGCGATGCCTTGAATGAGCTGTTGGCGTTTGGGGAACAGTTTGATAACATTGTTATTCAATAAAATGAAAAGATAGAAGGAGTTTGAATTCGATGTCAAAAGGCTTTGGTGGCCGGAGCATGCCCGGCATGGGCGGCGGCATGAACATGAATATGCTAAAACAGGCTCAGAAGATGCAGCAGGACATGATGAATCTGCAGCAGGAGCTTCAGGAAAAGAATTATCAGGCTACTGCCGGCGGCGGCGTGGTGTCCGCCACGGTAAACGGCAAGCATGAACTGAAATCTCTGGTGATTGACCCAGAAGCGATAGATCCGGACGACGTAGAGATGCTCCAGGACATGATTGTTGCCGCTGTGAATGAGGCAATGCGCTCTGCCGACAGCGATGCCGCCGACACCATGTCCAAGCTCACCGGCGGAATGGGTCTGCCCTTCTAAGGTACAACTGGATTGAGCCGCTCCTTTCTTGGCTGGAGCGGCTCAATCTTTCTTGCCAGGAAGACCAATTTCGTCTAATAGAAAGAAAATAGCAGCAAAAAGGCTGTCCTCTGTCTCATTTTCCCTTGTGGCTTGTGACAGATTTTTTGACTCTGCACAGAAAGAAGTGAACACATTTGCAATTTCTTCCGTTGCATCATCAGGCCAAGGAGTATACAAATCAGCGCCAGCGAATGCTAGAAGCCGCCGTCCAGCCTCTGATTTGCTCTTTGGCGGTGCCTACCATCATCAGCATGCTGGTTACGTCCATCTATAACATGGCGGACACTTATTTCGTCTCCCAAATCAATACCAGCGCCTCCGGAGCCGTGGGTGTTGTATTCTCCATCATGGCCATGATCCAGGCTGTTGGTTTTACAGTCGGAATGGGCTCAGGCTCTATCGTTTCCCGTCTGCTGGGGCAGGATAAGGTAGAAGAGGCCAATGTCTATGCCTCCAGCGCTGTACTTACCGGGCTGGTCCTGGGGCTTTTTCTGGGGGCCATTGGCCTGTTTCATCTGGAGCAGCTGATCTGGCTATTGGGCAGCACCCAGACAATCCATCCCTACGCGGTGGACTATGCATTCTACATCCTGCTTGGCACTCCGGTTATGATCTTGTCCTTCACGTTAAACAACCTGTTGCGCTGGCAGGGGAGAGCCAACCTTTCCGTCTTTGGTCTAGCCACCGGCGGCATTCTGAATATGATACTGGATCCTCTTTTCATCTTTGTCTTTGGCATGGGCATCGGAGGGGCCGGAGCGGCCACATTGCTCAGCCAGTGCGTCAGTCTTGCCATTTTGTCCTCCTTTTTTTTTCGAAAGAAAAGCGACGTTCGGATCAGCGTCTCCTGCCTCTCCCGATCTCCAAAAATTTACCTTGCAATTCTGAAACAGGGTATGCCCTCCTTTTTCCGTCAGGCGGTATTCAGCGTTGCTACCATGGCGCTGAACTTCAACGCCAGGCTGTATGGCGACGCGGCGGTGGCCGCCATGTCGATTGTGAATAAAGTATTTATGGTGGCCAACTCCATTATCATCGGCTTTGGGCAGGGCTTCCAGCCGGTTTTGGGGTACAACTACGGAGCCGGCAGACTGGACCGGGTCAAGCAGGCTCTTGTGTTTTCCATAAAGGTCTGCACCATCATTTTAGTTGTGGCAGCAATCACAGGCTATGTGTTTGCCCCTGAGATCATCACTGTGTTTCGGCGCAACGATCCGGATGTCATTGCCATCGGAACCCGTGCTCTCCGCTTCCAATCATTTACCCTCCCTCTGGGCGCGATTCTTGCCTTTTCTAACATGCTGTTCCAATCCCTTGGAAAGTCCTGGCGGGCCACGTTTTTGGCTATATGCCGTCAGGGGCTGTTCATTCCCTTGGTCTATCTGCTGCGCTGGCACCTCGGTCTGACCGGATTGGAAGCCACTCAGCCCGTTGCCGACCTGCTGTCCTTCCTGTTTGCAGCCTCCATCATGCTCCACTATTTTCTCCGGGAATTTGATCGACAAGAAATCTAAACATTTAAAAACCTGCCGCGGTATATCGCGGCAGGTTTTTCGTTATCCGTCCAAAGAAAGGCTCAAATCGCCCGCAGGGATCTTCTTCCATTCAAACAGGGGGATCAGCTCCCGAGGCGTGATGGGCGCATATTCCGACATGAGTCCGGCCGCGCAGGCCAGGCGGCCTACCAGTTCCGGAGCGGTGTACTGCACCTGAAGCTGGCCAAGCTCCCGATCCCGATCCCGTTTGGCCAGACGCCTGCCGTCTGATGCAAGCAGCAGCGGAACATGGCCGTATTCCGGATGCGGCAAAGCCAGCCGCTCCTGCAGCCACAGCTGTCTGGGCGTGGAGGACATCAGGTCGCTGCCCCGAACCACCTGGGTCACGCCCATCCAGGCGTCGTCTGCCACCACAGCCAGCTGATACGCATACACCCCGTCGGATCGGCGGAGAATCATGTCTCCGCAGTCCCGCGCCAGGTTTTCCCGGTACTCTCCCTGGAGCAAATCGGAAAAAGAGATCTCCCGCTCCGGCACCCGGATCCGCCAGGCTGGGCGGCAGGTTTTCGCCCGCTGGACACGCTTCCCCTCGGTCAGACGTCCGCACTGTCCGTCGTACACCTCTGCCCCATCGGAACGGTGGGGGGCGGAAGCAGCCAGCCGCTGGGCCCGGGTACAGTAGCAGGGGTAGAGCAACCCCTGGCCTTCCAATTCCCGAAATGCCTGCGCATATGCTTCGGTCCTGCGGCTTTGATACACCGGCTGGCCGTCCCAGTCCAGCCCAAGCCACTCCAGATCCCACATCACCTGGTCGCAGTATTCCCGCCTGCACCGGTCCGGATCCAGATCCTCCAGGCGCAGGACCATCCCTCCTCCGACGCTCCGGGCGGACAGCCATGCCAGCAGACACGCCCACAGGTTGCCCAGATGCATTCTGCCGCTGGGGCTGGGAGCGAACCTACCCCGGGCCATCGGACATTGCGGCATCGTTTTCTCTCCCCCCTCTATCGGTCCGGATGCTCCTCCATTGCCTGCCTTAAAAATTCCAGATCCTTATCATCCAACGCATGAAGGCCGGCTGTCTCCTCCATATGGTGAGTAAACTCGTGGGCCACGGTGGCAAAAATTTCGTCCTTCCAGACTGCCTCGTCTTCCTCTTGGAACAGCTTCACAAAGGAGCCGTAGTACAACAGAATATATCGTCCCAGCATATCATGACAATACTCCCCCATGATGTACATCTCTCCCAGAGGAAATTCCGGGTCCGCCAGAGCTTTCTCCTCCAGCTGAATGCCGCTGTCCAGATCGGCAAAGAACACCTCGGGAAACTGACCGGCAATTTCTTCCAGCCAGTCCCCCATCTGTTCATAGGTGGGCACCATCTTACATTCCTCCTGTTTTAAGGACTCAGGTCTGCCTGACGCCGGAGCAGGGACAACGGCGGAACCGGGCGGGGCAGCTTCATTCGAAACCGCATCTGGGGGGTTCGCACCTCGGTAAGAGGCGTTTCAATCTCGTCCCACAGGCCCTCCACCGTAAGCGTCAGCGGCCTTACATCGGGACCAACCAGCTCCAGCTCCGCGCCCAGCGAAAATTTGTTGCGCAGGGACAGGGTAGCATTCCCCGCTTGATCGCATGCCTCCACCAGCGCCACAATCTGCCAGTCCCGGACATAGCGGGAGTCCGCGGTAAACTGCCCCGGCTGACCGTAAAAAAAGCCGGTGGAATAGTGTCGATGGCTGACGTGCTCCACCTCATCCCGCCACACGGGGTCCAGCGCCTCTCCCGCCCGTGCGGCATCAATGGCGTGGCGGTAGGCTCCGGTGACGATGGCGGCGTAATAGGCCGATTTGGCCCGCCCCTCCAGCTTCAGGGAGTCCAGCCCCGCCTCCATCAGCTCGGCAACGTGGTCGATCATGCAAAGATCCTTGGAATTCATAATATAGGTGCCCTGTTCGTCCTCATAAACCGGGAAGTATTCCCCGGGCCGTTTTTCCTCCATAAGAGCGTATTGATAGCGGCAAGGCTGGGCGCAGGCCCCCCCGTTAGAGTCCCGGCCCGTCATATAGTTGGACAGCAGGCATCGGCCGGAATAGCTAACGCACATTGCCCCGTGGGCGAAGGCTTCCAGCTCCAGTCCCTTGGGGGTTTTGGCCCGGATCTGGCAAATCTCATCCACACTCAGCTCCCTGGCTAGGATGACGCGGCTTGCTCCCAGGTCGTACCAGGCCTGAGCCGCAGCATAGTTGACAATGCTGGCCTGAGTGGAGATGTGGCACTGAACCTTGGGTGCGTATTTCTTGGCCAGGGACAGCACGCCCACATCGGCCAGAATTACCGCATCCACACCTAAATCGTTGAGATACTCCAGCCACTCCGGCAGGCCGGCCACCTCCTCATTCCGCGGCATGGTATTGCAGGTGACATGAACCCGCACACCCCTGGCACGGCACAGTTTCACCGCCTGCATCAACTCCTCCGGGTTGAAGTTTCCCGCGAACGAACGCATCCCAAAGGCGGTTCCCGCCAAATAGACGGCATTGGCCCCGTAAGCCACCGCCATATGCAGCCGCTCCATATCCCCCGCGGGGGAAAGCAGCTCTATGTTTCTGTC
>JAYFPV010000182.1:0-2785 GCA_034927465.1 Lawsonibacter sp. | reverse complement strand
TTGGTCAGGGGGGAGACCTCCACCGGATACATGGTAATGAACGTGGGTTGAATCAGCTTTTCCTCCACCCGCTGGTCAAAGCAGGCGTACAGGGCGTTGCCCCACGTCTGATCGGCCGTTCCCGCCAGCTCCACACCCTTGGCCTTGGCGGCGGCAACTGCCTCAGCATTGTTTGAAATGGTGCCAAAATCAATGCCAACATATTCCTTTACCGCGTCCACCATGGTCAGGCGGCGCCAGCCGGGGGTCAGGTCGATTTTCTCGCCCATCCACTCCACCTCATAGCCACCCAAGATTTCCTTTGCCGCGCCGGAGAGAATACCCTCGGCAATATCCATCATGTCATGAAAATCGGCGTAGGCCTCATACAGCTCTACGCTGGTAAACTCTGGGTTGTGCTTGGGGTCCATCCCCTCGTTGCGGAAAATGCGGCCGATTTCATAAACCCGATCCATGCCGCCCACAATCAGCCGCTTCAGCGGCAGCTCAGTGGCAATCCGCATATACATGTCGATGTCCAGGGTGTTGTGGTGGGTGACAAAGGGCCGTGCGGTGGCGCCGCCGGAAATGGTGTTCAAAACCGGAGTCTCCACCTCAATATAATCGCGGTTATCCAGATAGTCCCGCATAAACTTGATAAACCGGGAACGCACAACAAAGTTCCGCTTAACCTCGGGATTGACGATCAGATCCACATAGCGCTGACGATAGCGCAGCTCCTGATTGGTCAAGCCGTGAAACTTTTCCGGCAGCGGAAGCAGTGACTTGCTCAACAGAGTGGCGGTAATGACCCGGACGGACATCTCTCCCCGCTGGGTTCGGAAGACCACGCCCTTGACGCCTACAATGTCCCCGATGTCGTACTTTTTAAAGCGGTCGTACTCGGCCTCGTCCATCTCGTCCTTTCGGGCATAGATCTGGATACGACCCGTCTTGTCCTGAAGGTCACAGAATGAGACTTTGCCCATGCCGCGCTTGGACATCAGGCGGCCGGCAATGGACACCTCCTGCCCCTCCATCGCGTCAAAGTGTTCCTTAATTGTCGCGGATTCGCTGTCCACTTTGTACTTCGTAATCTGAAACGGATCGTTACCGCTCTCCTGCAGCTGCTTCAGCTTGTCCCGGCGGATCTGAAGCAACTGGGACAGGTTCTGCTGCTCAGAGGCAGCACCCTGGTTATTGTTCTCGGCCATGCTGACCACTCCTATCTGTATCGGCCACAGGGCCGTCTTTTGTCGTTATCGCTCTACCTTGAGAATTTTGTATTCCACGGGGCCGGCAGGGGCATCCACCGTCACGTCTTCTCCCGCATTCCGCCCCACCAGGGCCTTTCCAAAGGGAGAATCCTCGGAGATGGTGCCGCTCATAGGGTCGGCCTCCTGGGAACCGACAATTCTGTAAGTTACTTCCTCATTAAATTCCTTGTCCAGAACCGTGACAGCGGTGCCCAACCGGACATACTCGCCAGCTGCCTCTTCCTCCTCAATGATCACGTAGTTGGACAAAATCTCCTCAATCTGGGCCATGCGGGAATACAGCTTTCCCTGTTCGTTCTTGGCTTCGTCATACTCGCTGTTCTCCGACAAATCACCAAACGAGCGCGCCTCCTTGATGAGCTCGGCCACCTCTTTTTCCCGGACAGTCTTCAGATAATTCAGCTCATCCTGCAGCTCTTTCAGCCGCTGAGAGCTTAACTTGTATTCTTTTGCCATGATACCTCGCACACCTTTCCAAACGTGGTTGGGATTCTTTTCCCCAGAGATACATTATAATAAAGAATTAGGCATAATAATGCAGTATGTGTCATTATAGAATTTTCGCTCTGGTCTGTCAAGTGATTTTTAGCTTCTCTGATTTCAACTTCCCCCCCTCCCACAACACAGCCAACAGGGGAAGATCAGCCCGGTCCTCCTCCGACAATTCCGGCACAGACACGTTCAGTCCTCCCAGATCGGGATTTAAACCATACAAACTCAACGTTTTCTCCTCCTCCCGCCTTTTAACCGGATGAAAACAGAGGGCTACCTGCCCTGGTTCTTCTTCGGGGAGAATGGGCACACCAAACTCCCAGCGCAGCCAGTCCGCCAGCTCCCGTCCGCCCCGCGGCGCTGAGATCACCAGTCGGCGCACACGCGGGCACAGTTGGGCCGCCGCACGGGTCATTTCCCGGTCGACCCGCAGCCCCCGCAGAGCCACCGTAGCCCGGTCCGGAGCCGTCCCCTGCCGTTCCAGAGCCCCAAGCGTCAGGGGCAGCGCCTGGGCCCGCAGGAAAGCCACTGGATCCACCTGCACAAGCCCATATTCCTCCAGCAGATCCCAGCGTCCAAATCCGGAGGGTACCAGGGTTCTCAGTGCCCCGCCCCGCCAAAGTGACCGCCCGGCGCGCCGCAGGCGGTGCTCTCCCAGCCAGCCATCCGGATCGGTGCGGCTGCGCAGGACCGTCAAGCCGTAGAGGTCACTCCACTCTGCTCTTCCTCTTCCCCGGCAATCGAATTTCAACTGTCCCAGCAACATGATCCCTCCTTCCCAACAAGGTATGCGCCCAGTGGTCTGAATATTTTTATGTACGCAAAAAACGCCCCGGACAATTGTTGTCCGGGGCGTTGAATTTTTCGTTAGTTTAATGCGCTGCGGAGCTGTCCAAGCAGCTCCATCCCCTTGAATTTCAGCACATAGCCCTCGTTTTCTTCGGTCACAAGGCTGACCTGGTCTTTGGTGAAGTACCCGGCCTCAGCAGCCTCATCGACGGTCTCACTGGCCGCTCCCAAACACAGGGGCGGGAACG
>JAYFPV010000184.1:0-13607 GCA_034927465.1 Lawsonibacter sp. | reverse complement strand
GGCAATGGGTTCATCCAGCAGGTAAAGATGGGCCTTTCGGGCCATGACCAGCACCAGCTGAACCTTTTCCTTGGTCCCCTTGGACATGGTCTTCAGTCTGTCCTTTGGCTCCACCTTCAGGCTGTTGCACATGGCGATGGCTTTCTCATAGTCAAAGTCTTGATAAAAGTCCCGGAACAGATCAAACAGATCCACCGCCCGCATCCAGTTTGCAAAATACATGCGGTCGGGGAGGTAGCTGACCATAGCCTTGGTCTCCGGCCCGATGGTTTGCCCGTTGACCTCCAGCTCGCCGCATGTGGGCTGGAGCAGCCCGCACAGCAGTTTCAGCAGCGTGGTCTTTCCGCTTCCATTCGGGCCCAGCAGGCCCACAATACGTCCCCGCCCCACATTCAGGGTAAGCCCATCCAGGGCTGCTTTGTGCCCATAGGACTTTGACAGTCCTCGGCATTCAATTAGCAATTCACTCATTTCTCTTCCTCCATCAAAACTGCGGCTGCCTGGGCTTTGGTATAGTCCAGCTCGGCCATTGCGGCAAAATACTGGTGTATGATTTCCCGGGCCGAATCCCTGCGGATGGCATCCAAAACAGCAGTATCCTGGGTCACCAATCGGCCCGCCGTACGGTCGGCCCTGGTTAACCCGTCCTGCTCCAACTGGGCCAGCGCCCGCTGCATGGTGTTGGGGTTAACCCCCGCCTCCGCCGCCAATTCCCGCACCGTGGGCAGCTTGCTGCCCGGCGGATACGCTCCGGTGATGATCCGCCTGGTCATCTGCTCCGCAAGCTGGAACCAGATTGGCCGGTCATCGGTAAGCTTCCATTCCATGTCTGCTTTCTCCTTGTACTTTTGTATTAGTTTATTAATACAATAATACATTTTCAGTGGTTTGTCAATCCCTTCATCAAATTTTAAGAAACTCCCCCCATCTGTCACTCTTTTGTTTCCAATTTGTAGTAATTTTTTGCCGTTTTGCAAAGAATTCGCAAGGAATCGCCCGAAAATTTCCATTAGAATGGACTTGTGTTCTGGAACGGTCACTTGAAATCTTCGTCTGTTTTGAATCGCATGGTTTCTGAGGAGGATTGTTATATGAAACATATTTTCTTGTGCGTCTGGCTGAGCCTGCTCCTGGCGCTCTCAGCATGCGAGCCAAAGGCTCCCAGCGAAAGCAGCGGCGGTGATTCCATGGAAGCTTCCGGCTCAGTCTCCCAGCCGGCACAGACAGAGGAACCCTTTGTCTTTACCCGGGACAATTTACCACGGCTGGACGGCTCCACTTCCACCGTTCCTCTGGCCAAGGCCATGTGCGCTGTCCTGCTGGGGGAGGATCTGGACCAGGTGGCCGATCTGATTAACTTCTCCCGCACCAGCCAGTCCTACCGAAGCCTGATGGCGGGGGATACCGACCTGCTGCTGGCGGCAGCGCCCGACCCGCAAGTTCTGTCTGCGCTGAAGACGGGGAACAATTGGCTCCTTACCCCCTTCGCCACTGACGCCTTGGTATTTGTCGTCAATCAGAACAACCCGGTGGACAACCTGACCCATGATCAGGTACAAAAAATTTATACCGGGGAAATTACTAACTGGAGTGAAGTGGACGGTGACGACCTGGACATCATCCCCTTCCAACGCAACCAGGAGGCCGGCAGCCAGACTATGTTTGAAAAGCTGGTGATGGACGGCCTGGAACCCATGGATGCCCCGGCTACCTGGATCTCCGACTCTATGATGGGCCTGTTGGAGGCCATCCGGGAATATGACAACTCTCCCGCCGCTATTGGCTACACCGTCTACTACTACGCAAATGACATGGAGATGGCCAAAGGACTAAAAGTGCTGTCCATTGACGGGATTGCTCCTTCTGCAGCCTCCATCCGTGCGGGGGAATACCCATTTCTCAACCCCTATTTTGTTGCCATTGCCAAGGATGCCGGGAAGGACAGCCCCACCCGTATCCTTTACGATTGGGTGCTGGGGCCGGACGGTCAAAAACTGGCGGCTCTGGAGGGCTATGTCCCCGTGACTGCAACGGAGGGCTGATAAATGAGGAAGACACGCCTGTTTGCCCTGGCTCTGGCCGTAGTTCTGCTGACCGGGTGCGGGAACAATAACTTTGGTTTCAGTTCTTCTTCCAGGAACACTGCACCCGCACCGGCTGGACCAAATGTCCAAATGGACTGGTCTGTGCTGGAAAGTAAGGAGATGCCGTTGCCCGCCGTAGGCAGTCGCTGGTATCCGGAGTACATGGATCACCTGATTCCCCGGAGCAACTACGGGACGCTGGTTCCATTCGCGGGTTCTCTGGTGTATTCTGTGATTCCGGGGGATGAGTCGGCATTCTCCACCCCCCTTTACGGTCTGATGACGATAGATGGTAAGGTAGTCATGGATGCGAACTGCGACACTATCTGCCCAGTCATTTATTCCGAGCAGGACGAGGTTGCCCATAGCAGTGTCACCTGCTCTCTGCCCGTTTTCAAACTGCAGAAAGGCGATCCAGATTATGGCGACCCTTCTAACGGCGCGGCGGTTGCTCTGGCCGCTCAGGACGGAAGCTGGTGCACTGACTTTATTTTCTGGGGATGCCTCGGCTTTCCCGGCGGAGTTGCGGCAGGGAACGGAGCGTACTTCTCCCTGCTTGACGCCCAAACCGGGGCGGTGACCAAATCCTGGACTTGGGCAGAGCTTGGCATTGACAATCCATCCCGGTTCCCCTGGATGACGGGAGACGCATACAGCTCCGCCCAATGGACGGGAGAGCAGTTTTTCCTTGGCTGCTGGGGAAACAACGAAGACAACGCCCGGTTCCTAAACCCGAAGACTGGAATGGTAACCACCAAACCGTCACAGGAGTGGTACGACTCCTGTGACCAGCGGTTTCAAGACGGCACTTGGTGGGAGAGCTCAGTTGACAAAGCCGGAACCGTAACGTTAATGTTTGGGGACCAAACATACACCTTCCAATCCCCTCTCTCGGAAGACACCAGCCCTTATGTGACAGGGGGAGACCGGGTCGTGTTTGACCCCTGGAGCGACAGCCCGTCCTTCGCCGTGACAGATCTGAACGGGAACGTGATTTTACCATCTCAGGGAGGCATTCTAACGGTGCTGGGCGGTGGAGAGGATGAGCCGCTTTTGTTTTCCACGCGTCCTGCGGAGACAACCAACTGGCTAATTTACAGCCGGGATGGCGCTTTGCTCTCCACCTTGCCGGCCCCCGAGGAAAGCTGGTGCAATCTGTCCGGACCTTTGGTGGAGGTTCGCAACGAAACCACTGCTGCCTACTATCAGCCGGAGACGGGCACTTGCGTGCTCCGCGTTTATCTATCCCTGAATCATTAACACTCCGATGGGCTAAGTGTAAAAAATTTGTGAACACTCTTGCATTTTTCTGGGGACTGCGCTATGATATCGTTAGCACTCGATAATAAGGAGTGCTAACGATATCATTTTTTAAAATTTTTATATATGGAGGAATCCGAACTTATGGCAAAGAAACAGTTTAAGGCGGAATCCAAGCGCCTGCTGGACCTGATGATCAACTCGATTTACACCCACAAGGAGATTTTTCTCCGCGAACTGATCTCCAACGCCAGCGACGCAGAGGACAAGCTAGCCTACAAGTCGCTCACCGACGACAGTGTGGAAGTCACGCGTAAGGATCTAAAAATTACCATTGTCCCGGAAAAGGAGAAACGCATTCTAACCGTGTCTGACAACGGCATCGGCATGTCCAAAGAGGACCTGGAGTCTAACCTCGGTATCATTGCCCGCAGCGGATCCGGCCAGTTTAAGGCTGGTCTGTCGGAGGATGACAAGGCCGCGGATAAGATTGATGTCATCGGCCAGTTTGGCGTGGGGTTTTACTCCGCCTTCATGGTGGCGGATCAGGTTACCGTGATCTCCAAAGCCTGGGGCAGCGATGAGGCCTGGATGTGGCAGTCCGACGGAGCAGACGGCTACACCGTCACGGCCTGTGAAAAGGATTCCCACGGCACCGACATCATTATGCATCTCAAGGCCAACACCGAGGATGAGAATTACGATTCGTATTTAGATACCTACAGATTACAGGATCTGATCAAAAAGTACTCCGATTATATCCGCTACCCCATCGTGATGGAGGTAGAAGATTCCCGTATGAAGGAGAAACCCGCCGACGCCCCCGAGGACTACAAGCCCGAGTGGGAGACCGTCAAGGAGTGGAAGACCATCAACTCCATGGTTCCTCTGTGGCAGCGTCAGAAGTCCAAGGTAACGCCTGAGGAGTACAACGCCTTTTACAAGGAGAAATTCGGTGACTGGCAGGATCCCATGACTGTCATCCATACCAGCGCCGAGGGGGCCGTGACCTACAAGGCCATGCTCTATGTTCCCGCCCAGACCCCCTATGACTTTTATACCAGAGAGTACCGAAAGGGGCTGCAGCTCTACTCCTCCGGCGTTCTAATTATGGATAAGTGTGCCGATCTGCTCCCGGACTACTTCCGCTTCGTCAAAGGCGTGGTGGACTCGGCAGACTTCTCCCTGAACATCAGCCGCGAGGTACTTCAGCACACCCGTCAACTGAAGGTAATCGCCTCCGCTCTGGAAAAGAAAATTAAGGCCGAACTGCTGAAGCTGCAAAAAGACGACCGTGAGAAGTATGAAACCTTCTGGAAGGCCTTCGGCACGCAGCTGAAGTATGGGGTCGCCGCCGAATACGGCACCCACAAAGACGTGCTTCAGGATTTGCTCCTGTTCTGGTCTTCCAAAGAAAATGCCAATACCACACTGACCGCTTACAAAGACCGGATGAGTGAGGATCAGCCCTATTACTACTACGCCTGCGGCGAGAGCGTGGAGAAAATCGCCAAGCTGCCTCAGGTCGAGAGGATTCTGGACAAGGGTTACGAGATCCTGTACTGCACCGAGGACGTGGACGACTTCGTGATGAAGGCCCTGGCCGAGATCGACGGCAAGAAGTTCAAGTCGGTTTCCGAAGAGGACGCCCTTCCCCAGACCGAAGAGGAGAAGAAGGCGGCCGAGGAGAAGGCCGAAGTCGGCAAGCCAGTGCTGGAGGCCGTGAAGGAGGTTCTGGGCGACCAGGTGAAAGAGGTCCGCATCTCCTCCATCCTGAAGTCCGGTGCCTGCTGTCTCACCGCTGACGGCCCCGTCTCCCTGGAAATGGAAAAGTATATGAGCAAGATGGAGGGCAGCGAGCACATGAAGGCCGCCCGTGTGCTGGAACTGAACGCCGACTCCGTTCCCTTCGCCGCATTGAAGCGGGCGGTGGATGCCGGAGACAAGGACACTGTGGCCAAGTATGCCAAGGTTCTGTATGCCCAGGCCCTGCTGCTGGCCGGGCTGCCTTTGGAGGATCCGGCCGAGTACGCGGAGCTGGTCTGCTCCATGATGGCATAACCGCCGCACGCTGCCAAGTCATCCTGTCACAGGCGGCGCTCCGTGTGCATAAAAAAGACAGAGGTGGAATTCCGCCTCTGTCTTTCTCCTAATCCGCGCTCAAACACCGATTCCGTTTTGATAGTCCTTCAAGCTTCGGTTTAAATGCTCCGTGTCTTTTCTCAACACGACATGCATCCCGAACCACATGGCCGCCACCGTAAATTCCAGGAAAAGCACCAGCAGCATGGCCGCCCAGACGGGCACACCTTTAAACCAACCGAACACCAGTGCGCCCCCGACAAAGCCCAGGTTGCACATCAGCGCCCACAGCACGGTCCGGCACACCATGGCCGTCCCTTCCCAAGTACCTTCCCGGGGGAAAATCCAGGACTCCAGCATCGCCACCACCGTGGACACCACCATCATTTCCAGCAGAGTCAGAATGGGGATGGCTCGCTCTCCCATCAGCCAAAGGGTCACCCCGTCCAGGGCAGTCAGGGCCAACGTATAGATGGCCATATGGAACTTCATGTTCATGCTCCAACCGTAAAGGCGAATGAATGTGTTCATTTTTATAACTCCTTTCTGTTTGGCTCCAGCCGCTCCCGCAGCAGGGGCGCATAATGACGGGATACCATAATCCGTTCTCCGGTCTCCAGCGTTGCTTCAATGCGTCCCGCAGGCTGACTTTTCAGCGCCCGGATGTGGTAGAGGTTTACCTCAGTCGCCTTGCCCACGCGGCAAAATCCAAGGTCCCCAAACCGTCCTTCCAGTTCCGCCAAGCTCAGGGCTGTCTGGTACACGGCACCGACGGTGTACACAAAGGTGCGTTCGTCCACGCTCTCGCAGTAAATCACTTCGCCGGGCGAGAGGAGGATGACCTCCCGCTTCTCGTCCCAAACGCACAGCTTTTGCAGTCCCGACCGCAGCAGAGCCAACACGTGCAGCATCTCCTGGTCCAGTGTTTCACATCGAAGGACCACTTCATTCTCCGGGACCGGAGCGTATTCTACCGCAATTTTCATCGGCATCTCCCTCCTTGCAGTTCAAGCATATCAAATTCTCTCCTCCCAGGCAAGGAGCATACCGCCCACAAGCCTTTTTTCGGCCGTAACGTACTTCTGAGCCGCCAAATACATCCGATTTGGAGTTTTTTCATGGACATTTTTGTGACCATTGACCGCAATTATCTCCATCCGCTGGCTGTCATGCTGAAAAGTCTGGCCGTCCACCACCGCCACACAGCCGTTCGGGTATTTGTGTTGAACCACTCCTTGCTGCCTCAGGATTTCGATGCGCTGCGTCGGGCGGTGGCTGAACCTGGCTTGGAATTGGTAAACCTTCCCGCGGGGGCATCTCTGTTCTCCGACGCTCCCACCACCGACCGCTATCCTCTGGAAATGTACGACCGAATTTTTGCCGCTCAATCTCTGCCAGACTCTTTGGATCGGGTGCTCTATCTGGACCCGGATTTGGTTGTGCTGGGGGGGCTGGACGAATTGTGGGATCTGGATCTGGAGGGAAACTGGTTTGCGGCCGCCAGCCATGTGGCAAAGGGACTTGAAAAGCTTAACGCCATTCGCCTGAGATCCGAGACGCCCGGGCCTTATATCAACTCCGGCGTTCTGCTGATGAACCTTCCCCTCCTGCGCCAGGAACAGCGGATTCAGCCGGTGTTGGACTATGTCAAGGAGCACCGCCACACCCTTCTCCTCCCCGACCAGGACGTGATCAGCGCCCTGTACGGAGATAAGATTCTGCGGCTCAACCCCTTCCGCTATAACATGACGGAGCGGCTTCTGCTCACGGCCAGGCTGACCGCCTTGCCGGACATGGATTTGGATTGGGTCCGCGAAAACAGCCGCATCCTTCACTACTGCGGGCGAAACAAGCCCTGGAAGGAGACCTATCTGGGCAAGCTGGACTGCTTTTATCAGGAGTATGCTCGGCAAGTCGCCCCATTTTAACGTCTTCCCAGACCCGTTCTTTCTCTTCTTTGCCTCTTGTCAAACCGTGAAAAAGCAACTACAATAAGATTGACGGATCCACCCCCGCCCCATTCCCTGGGGAACCTCTGGGCGGCGGGACGAAGGAGGTCTTTCATGCATCTTGTCGACTACCACACCCACTCCTGCTGTTCCCCGGACAGCACCGCCCGGCTGGAGGACATGGCCACGGCTGCCCGCCGCGCTGGTTTGGCTGAGCTGTGCACCACCGACCACTGCGATTTGCAGCAGGAGGACGGCACCGCCTTAGCCACCTGGGACTGGAGCCCAATCTTGCGCCAGTATCAGGCCGCAGCCTCGCATGGGTCCGACTTCCGGCTTCTTCTTGGGCTTGAGCTTGGCGGCGCACACACCGATCCGGAGCGGGCCGGTGAACTGTTATCCGGTGCGCCCCTGGACTTTGTCATCGGTTCCGTTCACAACCTAAGCCCCTCCGCCGGAGGCAAGGACTTCTTTTTTCTGGACTATCCCACCGAGGAAAACTGCCGCACAGTGCTGGACGACTACTTTGCCAGTCTCCTGGCTCTGGCTCCGCTGCCTCATTATGATGCCCTGGGCCACATTATTTACCCCCTGCGGTATATGAACGGCCGGGCGGGGCACAAAATAACGCTGGATCCCTGGTCCGATCAGCTGGACATGCTGTTGACCACGGTGATCCATACGGGCCGGTCCATCGAGGTCAATACCCACGCCGGGCGGGAGATCGAGGACTGGCGGCCCATCCTGGCGCGCTACCGCGCCCTCGGGGGCGAGTATGTCACCGTGGGCTCCGACGCCCACACTCCGCCCCATGTGGGCAAGGGCATCCCTCAGGCCCTGGAACTGCTGCGCGAAACAGGCTTTCGCTGGCTGACTGTGTATCGGCAGCGCCGGCCTGAACAAATCAGATTCTAAGATTGGGAGGCATTTTTATGATCGCAATCGCTTCTGACCACGGCGGATACGCCTTAAAGGAGCACATCAAGGCCTATCTGGCCGCCAAAGGCATCACCTGCAAGGACTTCGGCACCAACAGCAGCGACAGCTGCGACTATCCCGTTTTCGGAAAAGCCGCCGCCGAGGCGGTGGCCTCCGGCCAGTGTGAGAAAGGAATTGTCATCTGTCTCACCGGCATCGGCATCTCCATCACGGCCAACAAGGTCAAGGGCATCCGCTGCGCCCTGTGCGCCGAGCCTCTGTCCGCCGAGCTGACCCGCCGCCACAACGACGCCAACATGCTGGCCCTGGGCGCGGGCATGATCGGCCCCATGCTGGCCGAGCGCATCACCGACGTGTTTTTGTCCGCCGAGTTTGAGGGCGGACGGCATGAGAGACGGGTCAATTTGATCCGGGAGATGGATCAGTAAGCCGTTTGGCTCCTCGTTTTAGCGACACCGGCCTGTCCCCATGGGACAGGCCGGTTGTTTTTTTGCTTTCACAAATAAATAATCTCATGCCCGTTTGTTCCTGCGTGGCATAAAAAGGCCCCCGCTCAATGAGCGGGGGCCTCCTTGTCGCGATGAATCAGTCGCTGTACAACTTGATTAGGCCTCGGTGACGGAAACGGTGTAAGCCTGAGTGGTGGTTCCGTCCTCGGCAGTGATGGTGATAGTCCCGGTGTCCCAAGTGCCGGTCGTGCGGGTCAGGGTGGCGGTTCCGCTGACAGTAGCGTTGCTGTCAGTGGCAGTAGCAGTGACAACGATGGTATCGCCGTCATCAGCGCCAGTAGCAGCCACGGAGACCACGATGGTATGGGTGGTGTTGTTCACGACCGCAGCAGGAGTCACGACCAAGTCGTTACCAGGATCAGTGCCCTTAGCAGCGCTGGCGCTGGCCACGGTCGTAACATTGCTATCAGCAGGAGCGGACCCTGCCACAGCAGTAGCCACGTACAGATAGATGGCGGAGACAGCGGAGTTGGACTCGGAATCAACCTTCTCAACATAGTAGTTGCCGGTGATCTTGTAGCCGTTCAGAGTGCTCTTCAGGCTGGAAGCGGAGGGGGTGGACACCTCGTAGCTGGCGCCGTCGTCGGTGTTGATGTTCTTGGCGGCAGACACCAGGTAGATGGTGTAGTTGCTGGCCAGAACCAGATCGACATCGGAGTTATTGCCGTCGAAGGTCAGAACGCCGTCGCTGTACTTCACAACAGCCTCAGTATTGGGCTTGCCAACACCGATCTCAGCCACAGTTGCCACGGTGCTCTTGGCAGAGGCCAGGCTCATGCTGGTGACGTAGCCGTCGCTGTTGGTCTTGGCCTTGTAGTACAGAGTGAACAGGGCGTTCTGGCTGCAGGTGTCAGCCAGGTTGACCGTGGTCGCCTCGCCGTCCACCAGCGCCTTGTAGGTGATGTACTTGTCGCCGTTGGAGTTGGTGTTGGTGCTGTCCTTCTTCAGCAGGTAGACATACTCGCTGCTGGAGGAAGCGCCGTCAACGATAGTGGCATTGGCAGCATCCACGAACACAAACTTGGCGTAGCTGTTGGAGCTGTTCTTCACCACATACAGGGTGGTGCTGCCAGTAGCAGTGACGGTGGGGGCATTGGCAATGCCGGTATAGACGGTGATGTCGTCATCCGCGTCCACGACCACGAAGATGGTGGAAGCGTTTGCCTTCACACCGGTACCACCAGCCAGAGTGGTGGAGCCGTTGGTGATTACGTCGCCGCTGGTGACGGTAGAGCCGATCTTAGCGTCAGCCTTGGCAGTCAGCTTATACTTGCTGCTGCTGTCGATGCTGTAGGTGTACCAGCCAGCAGCAATACCAGTGGTAGCAGTACCAGTCGTCAGGCCGGTGCTGTAAGTGGTCCCACCAGTGGTGGTCCAGTTCTTCACAGTGACGGTCTGGTTGGTGCCGTCAGCGAAGTAGGCGTCGGCCACGAAGTTGTTGCCCAGGCCGTTGGCGGAGGCGACCTCATCGACGTAGACCCAGTTGCCGGAATCGGTCACGGCCTCGTCCACATAGATAACGTAGCCGTTGGCATCCAGAACCACGGTGGCATCGTCGCCGGTGGAATACTCAACACCCTTGCCGTTGGTGGTGTCGGCGGAGATGGTCTTTACATAGCTGTACTTGGCGCCGTCGATGGTGACGCTGTCGGCATCGGCATAGGAGTCGACAGTGCCGGTCACAACGGTGGCGGGGGCGATGGCCTGAATCTCATACTTGCTGGTGCCATCCCAAGCGGCAGTGTACAGGATGTAGTCCTCTTCCTCATAGCTGGACACGGCGAAGTCGTCCTCGTCCAGGGTCAGAGAAGTCAGCGTGCCGGGCTGCGTTGCGTTGGCGGGAATCTCAATCTTCAGGTTCTCGTTCTTGGTGCTGTAGTCGGAGGCGGCCTGAGCCACATAGGTGTTGATGATGACGATGGTGACGTTGCTGTCGTCGTCAATGTAGACCTCGGTGCTCATGCCATTGCCGGTCGTACCAGTCGCGCCGGTACCGGCGGCAGCGGTGCTCTTGGAAGTGAAGTAGTCGGTCTTGACAGGGGCGGAGGTACCATTGTCACCAAGCGTCAAGCCGTCCACAACCACGGTCAGCTTGTACTCGACGGGGGTGCCGGTGCCGCTGGCGGTCAGCTTGTTCACAACATCCTTGCCCACCAGGTCATACAGGGTGCCCTTGGTGACCTTGTTGGCGTAGGTGGCGTCGGCCTTCTCAGCGTAGGTGCCGATCACTTCGGTCTTATACTTCCACTGGTTGGCGGGACGGCCAAACACGTCGTCAGGCTCAGTCTTTCTCAGGTCGTTGTCGTACAGCTGCTCGCAGAGCTGACGAACATTCTTGCCGGAGGTATTGTAATCGTAGCTGGTGGTCAGAGCGGTGTACTCGGACTTGTAGCCCACCTTGATGGTGGTGCCGTCGCTGGTCTTGATGTCGGTGCCGACAGTGCCGGTGAAGTCAACCACGTCGGCTTCCAGGGCGTTCAGAACCAGCTGAGCGACCTCGTTCCGGGTCAGAGCCTCGGTGCGGCCGGCATCAATGCCGTCATACAGGTCGATGGTGCTGGCCTGCTTCACGGTGGCCAACTGCCAGTCGTCGCCGAAGTCTTCCTGGTACTGGAAATAGCCCAGGGCCTTCATGACCATCAGACCGGCCTGAACGGCGGTCACGGTGGCGTCGCCGCCGTAAGTGGTCTTGCTGGTGCCGGCGACGATGCCGTCAGCATAGCACGCGGTCACATAGGGCTGCGCCCAGGCGGGGACATCGGTAAAGGGGTTGCCGCTGCCGGTAAAATCCTTTACGTTCAGTTCCAGCATGTTGGCCATGACGACGGCCATCTCGTTGCGGGTGACGTTCTTGTCAGGATTGAAGTTCCCCTTTTCGTCGCCGGTCATGATGCCGACGGCCTGGAGTACCTCAATGGCTTCCGTGTTGTGCTTGGAAGCCACGTCGGAGTAGCTCGCGCCGGTGCCGACTACCATCAAGCCAAGCAGCATGACGGAAGCCATCGCCAGACTCAGAGCCCGCTTCAGGTTTCTCATTCGGAATTCCTCCTTTTAATTTTCCGATCCTTCCGTATGTACGTTTGGATCAAATGTTGGGCGGTTTGCCCATTTTGAGGGGCTGGAGGGGTTTTCAGAGCTGCTGCTCCGCATCCCTCTCCTTGTCTCGCAGTTATCTTATCAGAAGTCAATTTTGAAGTCAACACCCCTGAGACAAGTGTAACAAAACAGTAATATTGCGCCCCACATGCAGAAAATTCCAACAAAACGCCCAACTTCGCCCAATTTCTTGCCAAAACCGCCTGCCGCCCAGAGATGGGCGGCAGGCGGTTTAAGACGGCCGGAGCCGCATGTTTGCGCCGGGGTCAGGCGGAATGGGGGGCTGCGGAAGACAATGCCGGACCTTCCTCCCTCGGCGCGGAAAAATAAATTTTCTCCGTCGAAAGCTTGTCCCGCGCGCTTCGACTCCCGCCGGGGCCCTGACCAAGCGCAGTTACACCTCCATAATCACCGGGAGAATCATGGGGCTGCGCTTGGTCTTTTTATAGAGGTAGTTGGACAGGTCGCCCTTGATGGAGCCCTTGATGGCCGACCAGTCGGTGGCGTACCGGGTATCCACGCTCGTCACGGCCTCCAGCGCCACCTGGCGCAGCTCCTCCAGCAGACCTTCGGACTCCTTGACATAGACGAATCCGCGGGTGATGATGTCGGGGCCGGAAACCAGCGCCCCATCCTCTCCGGACATAGACAGCACCACCACGATCATCCCGTCCTGGGCCAGGTGGCGGCGGTCGCGCAGCACCACGCTGCCCACGTCGCCCACGCCGTAGCCGTCCACAAAGACCTGGCCGGCGGTGACGGTGCCCGCCAGCTTGGCGGAATCCGCGGTAAACTCCATCACCCGGCCGATGTCGCCGATCAGAATCTGATTGGGCTTCATCCCCATGGACTGGGCCAGCTTGGAGTGAATTTGCAGCATCCGCTGTTCGCCGTGGACGGGAACGAAGAACTTGGGCTTGACCAGGGCGTGGACAATCTTCAGCTCCTCCTGGCAGGCGTGGCCGGACACATGCAGCGCCAGCTCCCGCTCGTTCATCACCTCGGCCCCCTTGCGGTACAGCTCGTTGACCACGTTGCCGATGGCGTTCTCGTTGCCCGGAATGGCCGAGGCGGAGATGATCACCCGGTCGCCCGGAATCAGGTCCACCTGGCGGTGGGTATTGAAGGCCATGCGGGTCAGGGCGGACATGGTCTCGCCCTGGCTGCCGGTGGTGATGATACACACCTTATGTTTGGGCAGGGTCTTGATGTGGTTCAGCTCCATCAGCACCCCGTCCGGGACGTTCATATAGCCCAGCTCGGTGGACACCTTCATGATGTTTTCCATGGAGCGGCCGGTGACGGCCACCTTCCGTCCATAGCGGGCGGCCACGTCGATGACCTGCTGGATGCGGTCCACGTTGGAGGCGAAGGTGGTGACGATGATCCGCTCCTCGCAGCCCCGGAACATCGCGTCAAACGAGGCGCCCACGCTGCGCTCGCTGCGGGTGTACCCCGGGCGCTCCACGTTGGTGGAGTCCGCGCACAGCGCCAGAACTCCCTCTTTGCCCAGGGCGCCGAAGCGGGCC
This sequence comes from Lawsonibacter sp., assembly GCA_034927465.1. Classification (GTDB taxonomy): domain Bacteria; phylum Bacillota; class Clostridia; order Oscillospirales; family Oscillospiraceae; genus Lawsonibacter. The sequence continues at coordinate 159 of JAYFPV010000184.1, read as the reverse complement.
AGATCGATGACCTCCCCGTCGATGGGGGTGGAGTCGATCTTGAAGTCGCCGGTGTGCACCACGGTGCCCATGTGGGTATGGATGGCGAAGGCCACGGAATCCGCGATGGAGTGGTTGACGTGGATGAACTCCACGTTGAACTTGCCCGCCCGGACGGTG
>JAYFPV010000387.1:0-2107 GCA_034927465.1 Lawsonibacter sp. | reverse complement strand
TCCTTCACAGGAGCCGGCGCGCGCTCGTCGATTTGGATGATTTTGTTCATAGTATCGTGACTGGTATCCGCTATATCAGCAAGCTCTTTTGTGGTGTTGGAAGTAGGCAAAAACGACTTTTCTGATTTCTGAAAAGTCGTTTTTCTCATTTCTTCTTTTTCCTTGGCCTTGGCCTCCAGTTCCGGTTTCAGCTTGAGTGCGATCTGCCCAAGCTCCCACGCCGACAGGTTGCGCCGGGCCTTCTGCGTATCCAGCGCCCAGCGCTGCGCTTCCAGGTCATCCTCAAAAGCGAACACGGCCATCCGGTAGGGAATGCCGTGTTTTTCGCATATCTCATAGCGGTGGTAGCCGTCGATGATAACGGTATTTTCATTGACGATAATGGGGCTGTAGCAGCCGTTCTGCAGGATATCCGCTTCCAGGGCGGCATACTGCTCGTCCGAGAGCGGGGGCAGAAGATCGGCAAACGCCGGCGCGGTGGCCGGCGTTTGCTCCGTAGACTCATAGATGATGCCTGTATTCTTCATTCTTCGGCGCCCTCCAGCAATTCCTCAATGCCTTCGGGAAGGGAGATGTCGGCGTTCAGAGTATCCGCTTCCTTCTTCCGGGGCGTCAGGAACTCGATCTCGTTGGCCTTGATCAAAAAGCCGGTGTTGGCGCCGTCCGTGACGATGGTTTCAAAGTCCCCATACACCGCGATCTTGTCGCTCTTTTTCAGGAACTCCGCGCAGCGTTCCGCCAGGGGGCTGCGCACCTTGATGGACACAAAATCGGTCAGCTTGTTGCCGTCCTTGTCCTTGTAGCGCCTGTCGCTGGCGATGCGCAGGATGGCGTAGGTGGCTCCGGTGGCGTTGTTCACGCGGATGCTGGGATCAGCGGTCAGGTTGCCGATGGCGGTGATTTTCAACATGGTTCATTTCTCCATATGAATTGAAATTTGGATAGAATGCAAAAAGCGGCCCCGTCCACCCGAAGATGAACGGGGCCGCTTAATGCCGTAGGGTGATAGGCGTTACCGCCCTTTGGATTGGGATAGTTTCCTTTTTTCCGTGTACTCGGCCCAATCTTTTCCTTTGGGTGGGTAAAGCGCTGATATGGTGTATCCACGCTCACTGTATTTGGCGCTGAACCGTTCGGTCGCTTCCCGGCCCCATTGGTCGTAATCCAGGCAAAAAACGATGCCTTTGATTTGAGGATTTTCTTTGAGGTACTGCTCCAGCGTCCCGTCATGCAGACAGCACAGCGCAACGGCATTGGTCTTGGGGTCGCTGTAAATCGAAATATGCGCCATGAGATCGATAGGGCTTTCAAAACAGAAAACGGTATCGTTGGTCGGATCAGCGGGTAATCGGAATGCGTTGTTTTTATCCCCGCCTGGAACGTCGCCCTTGAAGCCGTTGCCGTTCTGGTCGTAGGTACCGCGCTTATAGGCATTGACAGGCTTGCCTTCGGCGTTCATTCCAACGAATACCGCGTTGTGGTGGTCGGCACTTTCGTATAACAGACCATTTCGAATGAAGTCTGCGATCACGTCCCGCGAGATTCCTCTTTTGATGAGATAGGCGAACACGCGGCGGTGATCCGTATGGGCTTCGGGCAGGACGAATTCAGCAGGTGGTTTTACTTTTTGGGGTGGAGGGGAAACGCGCGGCGGCGCCGGTATTGGCTGTCTGCGGCTGTGGCCGTTATGCTCCAGCAGGTAATGGACGGCTTGTTTGAAATCCATGTTGTGATGCGTTTCCAGAAATGTGATGGCGTCGCCCCAGGCGCGGGCGTAATTGTCGTAGTAGCTGGTGCGGCGCTTGATCATGATATGGGGCATTTCAGCAAGGGTGTGGTAATTGCCTTTTGGTTTCACCTGGTAGCCGAGGCTTGACAACAGATCCGGCAGATCGGTTTGGCGGGTGGTATCCATTTCAGCGTCCGTAAAGGGTGGGCTGTGCTCGTTCATGGCGTCACTCCTGTCTATCGGGAAATGCAAAAAGCCGTCATCGGTTTTCATAACGAAAATCCGATGGCGGCTCATGTGAGCGTTTTGTGGGGATTTGGGAGCCTTCCCCAACAAGCATAGCGCGGTGTGTACCGCCGCGCCCCTGCTTGCCAGTTT
>JAYFPV010000347.1:0-4301 GCA_034927465.1 Lawsonibacter sp. | reverse complement strand
TTATCACAAGCCCCTTATGCAAATTACCACCGAGGAGTGGCTCGAAATCGTCCGGATGCACGCGGAAGACGGCGTTGATTTTATGACCATCCACTGCGGAATCAACAAAGAAACCGCACGGAAGTTCAAACGAAACAAACGTATGATGAATATCGTTTCACGGGGCGGCTCAATCATTTTTGCATGGATGGAGATGACCGGCAAGGAAAATCCTTTCTACGAGCACTTCGATGAAATTCTTGACATCTGCCGGCAATATGATGTTACGCTAAGCCTTGGCGATGCCTGCCGTCCCGGATGCATTGCCGACGGAACGGATGCTTCCCAAATTGAAGAATTGATTACTCTGGGGGAGCTTACGAAGAGAGCTTGGGCAAGGGATGTTCAGGTCATGATCGAAGGACCCGGTCATATGCCGATGAATCAGATCGCTGCAAATATGGAGATTCAGAAAACACTTTGCCATGGTGCGCCATTCTATGTTCTGGGGCCAATTGTAACGGATATCGCACCCGGTTATGATCATATTACATCCGCAATCGGTGGAGCCATTGCCGCGCAGAATGGAGCTGCCTTTTTATGCTATGTGACGCCCGCGGAGCATCTGCGCCTGCCGGATGTCGACGATGTGAAAGAAGGGATCATTGCGGCAAAAATCGCGGCTCACGCGGCAGATATCGCCAAAGGGATCCCTCACGCCGCCGAATGGGATAATACTATGAGCATGGCCCGGCACAAGCTGGACTGGAACAGAATGTTTGAACTTGCGATTGATCCCGAAAAAGCAAGGGCATACCGAGAATCCTCTCAGCCGCAAAAAGAAGACACCTGCAGCATGTGCGGAAACTTTTGCGCTGTAAAAAATATGAATCGGATGTTAGACGGCGAGCTTGTATCTATTTTTGATGAATAATCTCCGGAATACAGGCACTCGCTTTGGGAACCGGCACGATGCGCATTCGGGCTGCGACTCCGGATGACGGTGTCCAGAAAGTCCCGTTTTTCAATGGCACACGTTCAGATCGATACAGATTCGCTCTTCAAGCATCATCTAAAAGGCCCTCCCCGGAATATTCCGAGGAGGGCCTTGTGCATCCTCCCCGAGGCAAGCCCTCTGTATCAGGCGAGAATGTCAATGACGATGCCCCTCGCCCCTATGCTCAAAAATGGTCGTTTTAAGTCGTAATTGGGCGACAGATCTTATAAAAACGGGCGCATTCGAAATTCAAGAAGGAAAATCTCGGTCAAAATAAATAAAAATTTTATTGAACATATGGTAGTTTAAACAAAATATTTCTTTGCCTCCATTTGGCACGTGATATGCTTATATTTTTTAAATTGCAGGCGGACAAGCCTGAATAAAAGTTGCCAAAGGAGTGACATTATGAAATTTGGTATTTTAAAAGACATCAAGGACGGAGAGTACCGCGTGATTGCAACTCCGGCCGAAATCAGCACCCTGGTAAACGACGGGCATGAAGCGTTTGTGCAGAGAGGGGCCGGCGCTGGCGCGGGATTTCCAGACGACGTCTATTCCGCCGTAGGTGCAACACTGGTTGACACCATGCAGGAAATCTATTCCCAATGCGATTTCGTAGCTAAGGTCAAGGAGTTTGAATCCTGCGAATACAATCTGCTGCGTGAGAATCAGATCGTATTTACCTGTATTCATCCGGCAGCCCATCCCGAGGAAGTGCAGGCCCTTCTGAACAGCAAGTGCATCGCCTTTACCGCAGAGGACTCACACCGGTATGGCTCTCCAAACTGTGAGGCGGCCGGGAAACAGGGAGCACTGATGGGTCTTGAATCACTGCTGTCGATTTATGGCGGAAAAGGAAAGTTTGTCAGCGGCCTGGGCGGCGCTCCCGGTATACATGCTCTGGTTCTTGGCGCCGGCATTGTTGGGCAGGCGGTTACCTCGGTTCTGTGCGGTTTGGGTGCCCGAGTCACCGTGATGGACATCAACATCGGTTCACTGCGCTCCATCGCCACGCAGTTCCAGCAGCGCGTATTTACACAGATCTCAAATCGATATAACATTGCAAAACTACTGCCAAGCGTCGATGTGGTTTACAACTGCGTCAAGTGGCCAAAAAACGCTACCGAGTTCATGATCGACCGGGAAATGGTCCGTTCCATGGAAAAGGGCTCGGTCATTGTGGACATCAGCAATGATTACGGGGTTATTGAGACGTTCCATGAAACCAATCACGAAAATCCCCGCTACATTGAAGAGGGCGTGGTACACTACTGTGTGAGCAACATTCCCGGTTCGATTGCCCAGTCCACCTCTATTGCATACGCCGCCTCCGTTCTCCCCCACTTCCGCAATATCATGAATCTGGGCATTGAAAATGCCTGTGTGAAGGACGGGTTCCTGCGCCGCAGCCTGACCGCCTACAAGGGCTATCTAACCCACGAGGAGACCAGTGGAATTCAACAGCGCAAATGGGTTCGCCCAGAGGCCATTTTACACATTACAGACCGAGCATTGGACATGGCGCCCCCCGCAACCACCACCCGCTCCAATGACTACTATGAGGAGTTCCAATAAGTTGGTCCACGCTCCTCATCTTCGCATGTTTTGGGCACATCAGTTCTCTTGTGGTGATCCGAAGTCTACAAAACCGGAAAATTTATGTATTTACAGAAAGGCGGTTTCCTATGTCTGCTACCGATTTTTTGCTTGATTTCGCTTTGGCCTCCGCATTTATTATGGTCGGGCAGCTCATTCGTGCCAAGGTAAAGTTTGTCCAGAATTTCTTCATTCCCGCCAGTATGCTGGCCGGGTTTCTGGCCTTGATTTTGGGGACTCAAGGGTTTAACGTATTGTTTTTTTCCGACTCCATCGGCTCCTATCCGAGCCTTCTAATTATTTTGATTTTCTCTGCCGTTGGAATCGGTGGCTTCTCCATCGACAAAAAAAATATCAAAGCGGAGATTGGCCGCGTCGGCTCCTATTTCTCCTATAAAGTGCTGGCTCAGGCCATCCAGTTCAGCCTGCCGGTTATCTTCTCGATCCTTGTGATTTCCAAGCTCTTTCCGGACATCAATTTCGGTTTTGGGTTCTTGCTCGCCGCCGGCTTCTCTGGCGGTCACGGCACTGCCGCCGCCGTTGGTTCCGCCATGGCAAATCTCGGCTTTACTGACGCGACAGATATCGCCATGACCTGCGCTACCGTTGGAATCCTTTCCGGTATTTTCGGCGGCCTTGCCTTTATCAAAGTCGGCACAAAGCGCGGCTGGACCAAGTATATCAAGGATTTCAACTATATTTCAGGCGATTTGAAAACCGGGCTCGTCGCCAAAGAAAACCGCAAGTCCATCGGCACCGAAACCGTCTCCTCCATTGTGCTGGACCCGATCGCATGGCATTTGGCCATTCTGCTCGTCTGCTCTGGCATCGGCGTTTTGCTCTATCGCTATATCTACGCGGCCAGCAACCATGCGTTGGACCTGCCCACCTATCTACTGGCATTTCTCACCGCCTTTGTAATGTTCCTGATTTTCAAAGCCACCGGGGTCAGCAACTACATCGATTCGGACACCGTCAGCCGCATCTCGGGCACCGCAACTGACTACCTGGTGTTTTTTGGAATTGCCTCCATCAAGATCGCGGTAATCGTCAAGTATGCAGTTCCGCTGGTGATGCTGCTGCTGTTTGGCATGGCCGTCGTGTTTGCCACCTTGATGTTCTTTGGGCCTGCCATGAACCGCGGCAGCTGGTTTGAGCGCTCCATTTTCGTTTTTGGGTATTCCACTGGGGTCTTTGCCATCGGATTTATTCTGCTGCGAATTATAGACCCGGAAAACCGCTCCAAGACCCTCAATGACACTGCTCTGACCGGCCCGCTGACCACGCCCATCGAAATGTTTGCGTGGGGCATGGGCCCTGCGATGCTGCTAGGCGGACAACACTGGGCCTTTGTTGGCATCTATACCTTGGTTACCGTTGCCTGTATCGTGGTCAATCTGATCTTCCGCTGGTGGTGGCTGAAACTGCCGCTGGACCGCCCCGCTGAAGGGGAAAACTGAACCGTCTGCCGATTTTCTGCGGATCTTGTGCATTCGAATCTTTCTATTTGCCAAATTTCATAGTATAGTAGATTTACTAACTACAGGGGAAGTGGCATGATGGAAGTTTTAACTGCATTGCAAAAGCTGTTCAGCGGCAAAGGCTATATCGACGGCATTACCATTATCAACTTGCAAGGGGAAATTTTATTCTCGGCCAAGCTGAACGAAAAGCTGTCCGTCCCCAACCCCGGGGAGCCACCTGTGGGGAAAAATTTCTATGATGT
>JAYFPV010000353.1:0-7873 GCA_034927465.1 Lawsonibacter sp. | reverse complement strand
AGAACAGGCGTTGATCGGCACGCGGATCCGAAATCCCGACGCTCCCGTCGAGCTGGGGCGAATCATCCGCTCGTTTGACCCATGTGTTTCCTGCGCAACCCATGTCTACTCCAAGGGCAACCGAATCAAGACCATACAGGTGGTGCCATGAAACGGATTCTGGTTATCGGAATGGGCAGCCTCGTCATGAAAGACGACGGAATTGGGTCGCGCGTCGTGGACGCCCTGGGACCCAGCCTGCGGGAACATGGTATCGTGTCTTTGGTGGGGGAAACGGATGCTCAATGCTGCTTTGATGAAATAAAGCCGGGCGATCTGGTGATTCTTGTTGACGCCATGGTCCAGGACAAAGAGCCTGGAAGCATAGACGTTATGCTTTTGAGCAATGCCCTGAAGAATCGCGGTAAAGTTCGAACCCAGCATGAACTCAGCCTTTTTGACTTGATTGAGCTGCACGCCCCTGAGACGGAGGGATATTTCATCGGGATTGAGGTGGCCAAACTTGAGTTTGGGTTTGAGCTCAGCCAACCGCTGAACGAGCGTTTTGAGCAGATATGTTCCCACGTGCTCGACACGGTTTTGAACAGAAAGGAGGAAGCAGAACATGCATGATACGCACCTGATTGAAAAGATCTACCAGTCCATCTTTACTCTTTGCGAGCAGAACGGAATTTCCAAGGTAAACGAACTGGAGATTGAGGTCGATGAGGGAAGCCATATTGAAGGCCCACATCTGTTATCCCATTTGATGGATCGGGACAGTGCGATGTTCGGAAGCTGGACCACCGTATACGTGGAGCATCGTCCGTATGATAAGCTGACGGCGGTTATCAAACGCATCGACGGTGATGGCTGTGCGTGATGCAAAACGGTATCTTATGACATTAACCGGAATGGTACAGGGGGTCGGATTCCGGCCCTTTGTGTACCGAATGGCGACAGAGCTTGGGCTGAACGGATGGGTGGAGAATCAGGGGTCCAGAGTCCTTATCGATGTGGAGGGAAGCGAAGGAAGCATCCATTCCCTTACCCGCGCACTGCAGCAGAGAGCCCCGGAACAGGCCTTGATTGCAGAGATACGAATGAACCAACAGTCATTTCTTGGCTATCGCGATTTTTCCATCCGAGCCAGTGCCGAGGAAGTAAACACCGCGAATTTTCTGCCTGCGGATCTCGCGGTGTGTGAACGCTGCAGAAACGAGTTCAGCACGTCTGGCGACAAGCGGTATCATTATCCGTTTATCAGCTGTACCAATTGTGGGCCAAGGTATTCCATTCTCAAAAGCCTGCCGTATGACAGGGAGAACACAGCCATGTCCGAATTTAAATTGTGTCCGCAGTGCGCCGAGGAGTATCACAGCCCTGGCGACCGGAGATTTCACGCCCAAACCAATTGTTGCCCGGACTGCGGCCCTGTTTTGAAGCTTTTGGACGCACGGGGGAACCGCGTGGAATGCTCCGATCCCGCAAAAATGGCCAAGCAGATGATCCGGCAGGGGAACATTCTCGCGGTAAAGGGCATCGGAGGATATCACCTTTGCTGCAGCGCGATGGACCCGGTGGCGGTACAGCGGCTGAGGACACGGAAACACAGACCGCATAAGCCGCTTGCCATCATGGCCCGCAGCCTGGAAGCGGCGGATCAAATCTGTGAAGTATCCAAAACGGAAGCAGCAATTCTGACCGGAACCCGGAAACCCATTCTGCTGCTGCGGAAGCGAGTGCCGGAATATCTGCCCGAAGCGGTCGCACCAAACCAGAAAAGGCTGGGGGTCATGCTTCCTTACGCGCCGCTCCAATTTCTGCTTTTTCCGGTTGATCTGGATTTTCTTGTGATGACCAGCGGGAATCTCAGCGGCTTGCCGATCTGCTATCAGGACGATGCCGCAATCAACGCGCTTGGAACCGCGGCGGATTATATTCTGATGCACAACCGTGAGATTCTGGTTCCGGTGGACGACGCGGTTGTGAAAGTTGCGGACGGCCGAGAGGTGCTTGTCCGGTGCGGGCGCGGGTATGCACCATTGACCATTCCCGTAGAATCGGAACAGGCCGTTCTGGCCCTTGGAGCGGAGCAAAAAAGCTCTGTCTGCTTGGCCAAAAACGGCTTTGCCGCAGTCAGCCAGTACATCGGAGACCTGAAGGAGTATCAAGCCTATCAGGAATTTGAGCGGCAGATAGAACGATTTCGAAGTCTATTTCACGTTCAGCCGGAGATTTTTGCATATGACCAGAACCCGGATTTTCTTTCCACGCGCTGCGCAAAAGAGCAGGTCGGCCAAAAAATCGCGGTTCAGCATCACCATGCCCATCTGGCGGGCTGTATGGCGGAACACAAGCTGACCCGCGATGTGATCGGCGTGATCTACGACGGAACTGGTTTGGGAACGGACGGCGCGGTCTGGGGTGGTGAGTTTCTGACGGGTTCCTTATCCGAATTTACAAGGGCCGGGCATTTGGACTATGTCACGCTTCAGGGCGGCGACCGTGTGGGAAAGGAGCCTTGGCGGTGCGCGGCATGCTATCTGTTTGCCTTGGGGGTGGATCCCCGTGCAGCGTTACCTCAAATTGATCCAACCGCACTGAACACGGTTCAGGCCGCAATTCGGAATAAAGTTCAATGCTTCGAGTCGTCCAGTATGGGAAGGCTGTTTGACTGCGCTGCGGCGCTGTGTGGGTTTCAGACGAGCATCACCTACGACGCTCAGGCGGCAATGGAGTTGGAAGCGCTGGCCAAGGAGGAGGTTCTTGATTCTTACACCTGCTCCATTCACGATGGAGAAGAGGGATGCATTTTGGAATATGAAGATCTATTGAAGGAGATCTTCCGCGACGTTCAGCATCAGGTGCCAAATGCCGTGATCTCATCCAAATTTCATAATGCGGTGGTCGAAGCAACTGCCCAATGTGTGTGTAAAATCCGAGACAAAACCGGGCTGGAGGATGTTGTGCTGAGCGGCGGTGTGTTTGAAAACATTCTTCTGCTGGAACGGCTCGTAAGAAAGCTTCGGGATTTGAACTTTCGGGTCTACTATAACCAGCTCACCCCCACAAACGACGGCGGACTTTCGTTCGGACAGGCGGCCGCCGCCTGTGCCATGTTAAAAGGAGAAACATGATGTGTCTTGCCATTCCAGCGAATGTAATCAAACTGAATGAGGCTCATGCCGAGGTCGATATCATGGGAGTTCGAAAAAATATTAATGTTTTGCTGGTGGAGAATCTTCAGATCGGGGATAAGGTCATGGTGCATGCAGGGTTTGCCATCAGTAAAATTGAGGACGAGTATTTTGATTTTTTAACGGACACGCTTCAAAAAGCGTTGGGCGGTTCTCCATGACACAGGAAGAAAAACAGTTGATCCGGAGGACCGTGGAACAAATCAATGCATCCGTTAGAAGCGACATTCGCATCATGGAGGTCTGTGGAACGCACACCCATCAAATTGCAAGGCTTGGAATCAGACAGCTGCTTACGCCCAAACTCCACCTTGTGTCAGGCCCCGGCTGCCCGGTCTGCGTCACGGAACCGGGCTATCTTGACACGCTGATTGCGCTTCTGACCCATGAGAACGTTACTGTGGCTACGTTTGGAGATCTTTTGAGAGTCCGTGGCTCATCCGGCAGCCTGGAAGAACAAAAATCACTTGGGCGAAAGGTCATAACGGTTTACTCGCCGGAAGATTTACTGGCTATCGCGAAAAGAAACCGAGAGGAACGGTTTGTATTTGCGGCGGTTGGGTTTGAAACCACGGCCCCGCTTTATGCGGCGCTGATTCAGACGGCGCGAAAAGAGAACGTCCGGAACTTATTTCTCCTAACGTCGCTGAAGCGGATGGAGCCGGCCATCCGGTTTCTCTTGGGGGAGATAAGGGTCCCAGTGGACGGAATGCTCTGTCCGGGGCACGTTGCCGCGGTTACCGGGATCGCGCCCTTTCTCCCGATTAGCGCCGAATATCAGATCCCGGCGGTGATCTGCGGGTTTGAGGCGATGGACCTGATTGCTTCCATCGGTATCCTATGCGGACAGATTACCGGAGAAAGTCCCCTTCAATTCCGGAACGTATACAGGACATGCGTCCGCGATACCGGAAATCTGGCTGCGCTTCATCTCATGAATGAAGTGTTTGAGACATCTGACGCAGTCTGGAGAGGAATCGGAAAAATCCCGGGCTCCGCGCTGACCCTGAACAGCAGTTGGGAGGAATACGACGCTTGCAAGCGATTCGGCCTGGAAGTAAGGTCCGCTTCGGATGCGTTTCCGGACGAATGTCAGTGTGGGAAGGTTTTAATCGGAGAGAAGACACCGGATTTGTGCGAACACTTTGGAAGCAAGTGTACTCCGGACCATCCCATGGGGCCATGCATGGTATCCTCAGAGGGGGCATGCGCGGCGTATTACAGATTTGGAGGCAATGCAAGTTGAATGGAACCGTTACACTCCGGCATGGGGATGGGGGACTGCATACCGGCAGGCTGATCCGCACGATCTTCTATCCGCATTTTGACAATGAGATTCTTGCGGAAGCTCAGGATGCCGCCATAGTTGCAATGGAACCCGGGCGGCTGGCGTTTACCACGGACAGCTTTGTGGTAAAGCCGATCTTTTTTCCGGGTGGAGATATTGGAACGCTTGCCGTATCCGGAACCATCAATGATCTGACGGCGGCGGGAGCAATCCCGCTTTACCTGAGCGCGGGTTTTGTAATCGAGGAGGGGTTTTCGCTTGAAAAACTGGATCAGATAGCCGCGTCCATGGGCGAAACCTGCAAAAGGACCGGAGCGAAGATTGTAGCCGGCGATACCAAGGTTGTGGAAAAGGGCCTGGTTGACGGAGTATACATCAACACCTCCGGGATCGGAGCTGTACAGGAATGCTTTTGCCCCAGACAGATTGCCTCCGGCGATGAAATTATCCTGACCGGGTCGATCGCGGAACACGGCACGGCCATTTTGCTGGAACGATATGAGTTGGGGCCGCAAAGCGAGATTGCAAGCGACTGCAGGCCGCTTTCCGAACTGATTCCGGTGCTTGGTGATCAGCTCAAGCATGTAAAGCTGATGCGCGACCCAACCCGGGGCGGCGTTGCCACGGCGCTGTGTGAAATTTCAGAGAGCCATGGCATCGGCGCCTGGATCGAAGAAGAAAAATTGCCGATCCGGCCCGCTGTCGAGGCAATCCATGGACTTCTGGGCACGGACCCTTTGTACTTTGCCAGCGAGGGACGGATGATCCTGGTCACGCAAAAAGGCTTCGGCGCGGAAATACTCCAGCGGCTGAAATGCCTGGATAGCTGCCGTGAAGCAGAAATAATCGGAACCTTTGACCAAGCGTATCACAAGGTCTGCCTCCGGACCCCGCTGGGAGGCGAACGTATTCTCAGTATGCTGGAAAATCAGATGATATCCAGAATCTGCTGATGGATTCCGATGAAAAGAGGAGAAATGGAGATCGGGCTTCAAGAAATGATCCTGTTTGAGTCTGGAACTCAGAGCACAGGTAACCTGTGGGCCAATATTCCGCTAATTTTCCCATTCCCCCTGAAAACATGATGTTTTCAGGGGGGGATCTCTGTTTTTATACCGGTTTCAGTTGCTGCTCTCATTTCGGAACAAACATAAGTTGACAGATTGAAAAGGTACCTTTATAATAAACTTTTGGAAGGTACCTTTTTAAAATTCGAGGTGGATTCTGGATGGATGAGAACAAAGAATTAATGGAAAAATTTTCACGGGTAAGCTTGTTGCTGCTCCGAAACAATTACAGGAGAAACATGGAGGCACTGGGAGATCCGTGCCGGGGACAAAGCCGGGTATTGTCCTTGTTAAAAAGCTGCCCGAAAATGAGCCAGAAGGAGCTGTCCAACCTGCTCCATATTCGTGCTCAGTCGCTGGGCGAGCTGCTGACTAAATTGGAGCGGAACGGCTATATCGTCCGGAGTCCGTCTGATACGGATCGCAGGGCTATGGATCTTCAACTGACTCCCGAGGGTGCCGAAGCGGCTGAGCGGTTGGAAGAAGGCATGTTGGATTCGGTCAAGGTTTTTGACTGTTTGAATGTTGAAGAAAAAAACAGTCTGACAGATTGCTTGGACAAGCTGATTGAAAAACTGAAAAATGAGACCGGAGACGATCCGGAAAAAGATGGATGTTTCTATCCCGCCTTTCACAAGCGCGGCGGAATATACTGCCGCAATGGTGATTTCCACGAGCCGATTCCGGAGTACGGCATGCCCCCATGGAGATAAACAAGGAAACGTCATAACGTCTGGAGGGGCGGCTCGCTGTGCTGAACGCAAATGTCCGCATTTGACAAAAGAGAGAAGATTAGAACATGCAGCTTTTTAAAAAATTTATTTTTTATTATAAACCCTATCGCTTTCTATTTTACATGGATCTGTTTTGCGCACTGATTGTGTCGGTGATTGATCTGTCATTTCCGCTGATTCTCAATATTCTGAACAGGGGGCTTTTTCTCCGCGAGGCAGAGAACATCATCCGGATGATCGGCTATGTGGGGTTGGCATTACTTGTCATGTACGTGGTTCGGTACTTTGCCCAGTATTTCATTACTTCGTGGGGACACATTATGGGGGCAAGAATGGAGAGCGACATGCGCCGGGACTTGTTTGCCCACCTGCAGAAGCTGAGTTTTTCCTATTACGACAAAAACAACACTGGCGACATGATGTCGCGTATTGTGTCCGATCTGTTTGACATCTCTGAGCTGGCGCACCATGGACCGGAAAACCTATTTATGTCCATACTAAAGCTCTCAGGTGCGTTCCTCATTCTTTTGCTGATGAACATCAAACTGACGCTGATCCTGTTTGCGGTTACAGCCGGTATGATCGCCTTTTCTTATGGCAAAAACAAAAAAATGCGCGCAATCTTTCTGGACAACCGCCTGAAAATAGCCGGCGTCAATTCCCGCGTGCAGGACAGCCTCTCCGGGATCCGAGTGGTAAAGTCTTTTACCAATGAGAAGTATGAAAACGAGAGATTTGAAAAAAGCAATCGCCTGTTCCTGGAATCCAAGAACAGCAGTTACCGCGCAATGGGCGGTTATATGGCCGGGAATTCCTTTTTTCAGGGGCTTTTTTATACGGTTATCCTTGTATTCGGCGGCGTTTTGATCGCTCGGGGGGAGCTCCGGTCCACTGACCTTGCGGTATATGTTCTGTACGTCAACGTCTTTATGAACCCCATTGAACTGCTGCTCAATTTTACGGAGCAATTTCAAAAGGGCTACGCCGGGTTTCGGCGGTTTATGGAAATTCTGGACACAGAGCCGGACATCGTCGATTCCCCGGATGCGGAGCCGCTGGAGGATGTGAACGGAGAGATCGAATACCGGGATGTTTCGTTCCGCTATGAGGATACGGTAGAGGTTTTGAATCATATGAGCGTGAAAATCAGGGCGGGGGAGACCATGGCGTTGGTCGGTCCGTCCGGAGGAGGAAAGACTACATTTTGCTCGCTGCTGCCCAGGTTTTATGAAGCAACCGGTGGTAGTGTGCGGATTGACGGGAAAGATGTACGTTCCCTTACGCTGAAATCTCTGCGCGCTGCGATCGGAATTGTACAGCAGGACGTTTACATCTTTTCTGGCAGCATCAAGGACAATATCGCATACGGCCGTCTGGATGCGACAGACGCTGAGATCGAAGAAGCCGCTAAAAATGCCAGGATCCATGATTTTATCCAGTCGCTTCCGGATGGCTACGACACCTATGTGGGCGAACGGGGGACACGCCTTTCCGGGGGGCAGAAACAGCGCATTGCCATCGCGCGAGTCTTTTTGAAAAATCCAAAAATTCTAATCCTTGATGAGGCAACCTCTGCACTGGACAATGAGAGCGAACGGTATATTC
>JAYFPV010000209.1:0-9002 GCA_034927465.1 Lawsonibacter sp. | reverse complement strand
GATGTGTTCGACTTTGAGGAGCTGCGTGCCTTTGATCAGCGAGTCCGGGGTGTTGTCTCCGACGTTACCTATGTGGTGGAGCCAAAGATCGACGGCCTTTCGGTGGCGCTGGAATATGAAAAAGGCCTGTTTGTCCGAGGGGCAACCAGGGGAGATGGCCGGGTTGGAGAGAATGTGACGGAGAACCTGCGTACCGTTCGCTCTATCCCGCTGCGTATTCCGGATGCTCCAGCCTATCTCATCGTCCGGGGCGAAGTGTTCATGCCAAAAAAGGTCTTCCATGCGTTAAACGAGGAACGGGAGCGAAGGGGAGAGGCCCTGTTCGCCAATCCCCGCAATGCTGCCGCGGGATCCCTGCGCCAGTTGGATCCAAAGATTGCCGCCTCCCGAAAGCTGGACATTTTGGCTTTTAACATCCAGTGGGCGGAGGAAATCGTTTTCCAGACCCACCTGGATACGCTGGAATACTTGACGCACAAAGGGTTTAAGGTAATCCCTCATAATTTGTGCCACACGGTGGAGGAGTCCACGGCCCGTATCACGGAAATCGGGGAAAACCGGGACAGTTTTCCCTTTGACATTGATGGCGCAGTCGTAAAGGTAAACAGCTTGTCACAACGCGTGGAGCTTGGCTCTACAGCCAAATTTCCCCGCTGGGCTGCCGCCTACAAATATCCTCCGGAGATCAAATCGTCCAAGCTGGTGGATATTGTGGTCCAGGTGGGACGTACCGGGGTGCTGACCCCAAGGGCGGTTCTGGAGCCCGTCCGGCTGGCCGGAACCACGGTAACCAGTGCCACGCTGCACAACCAGGATTTTATTTCGGAAAAGGACATCCGTATCGGAGATACGGTTTTAGTTCGAAAAGCAGGGGAAATCATTCCCGAAGTCCTTTCCGTTGTAATGGAAAAGCGCCCGGAATACACGCAGCCCTATCTGCTTCCGGAACTCTGCCCCGTGTGCGGTGCGCCGGTCAAGCGGGACGAGGATGGGGCCCACACCAGGTGTACCGGGGCAGAATGTCCGGCCCAGCTGCTTCGGACGCTGGCCCACTTTTCCAGCCGAGACGCCATGGACATTGAGGGACTTGGTATCGCTGTGGTGGAAAATTTGGTCAACGCCGGTCTGGTCAAAACGCCGGGAGACCTGTATGTTCTATCGGAGGAGGACGTGGCCGGGCTGGATCGGATGGGAAAGAAGTCGGCCCAGAATTTGTTGGCCGCCATTGAGCGATCAAAGGCACAGGACCTGTCCCACCTGATCTTTGCCTTTGGAATCCGACAAGTCGGACAAAAGGCTGGGAAAATTCTTGCTGCCCGGTTTCATACCCTTGACGCATTGGAGCGCGCCACGCTGGAGGAGCTAACCGCTGTGGACGATGTGGGGGAGATCACCGCCCGCAGCATTTTGGAGTGGATGGCAAGCCCCCAGAGCAAGCATCTTATCGCCAGTCTTCAGGCAGCTGGGGTCAATATGACGGCCACCGAGCAGGGGAGTGACCACAGATTTGAAGGGATGACCTTTGTCCTCACTGGCAGCCTGGAGCAATTTACACGGGATGAAGCCGCCGCCAGAATTGAGGCGTTTGGAGGCAAAGTTTCGGGGTCTGTCTCCCAAAAGACCGCCTATGTAGTGGCAGGGGAGAAGGCCGGTTCCAAACTGCGCAAAGCCCAGGAATTTGGGATTCCTGTTCTGACCGAGTTGGAATTTTCAGCGCTGCTGAATTAGGGGAGCATCGCACAATTCCAATGCAAGCGGCAGGGCGTTAGAGGCGTCCACCGTGAATTGTACGGTGGTTCCTTCGTCCTGAAATCACCTGGAGGATGCGTCCTCCAGGTGATTTCAGGATTTTATATTCTCATTTTTTTACTTCTATGGTATAATAAATTTATGTTTTGACCCAAAGAGGGAGGCTCTTATGAAGAAGGGATACTTCTATATTGCAGTGGCGGTGGTGATGTTCAGTTCCTTCGAGGTAGTGCTGAAATACATTGCGGGACAGATCAATTCTGTTCAGCTGACGCTGGCACGGTTTACCATCGGTTTTTTCTTCCTTTTGCCATTAGCCCTGCATACGCTGAAAAAGCGCGGCAAGCATCTGGACGCCAAAACCCTTGGCTATTTTGCTTTGCTCGGATTGACCGGCATCGCCCTGAGCATGCCAATTCTTCATCTATCTGTCCGCTATACCGATTCTTCCGTGGTGGCAATCCTGTTCAGCTGCAATCCGGTTTTTGTGACCTTTCTGGCATTCTTCCTCTTGGGAGAACCCGTCAAAGGACGGCATATCTCGGCACTTGTGCTGGAGATTGCCGGGACGATTGCGATCATCAATCCGTTCCACACCCGGTTGAATATGACTGGCGTCTGGTTGGCACTGATTTCCACTGCCCTGTTTTCAGTATACGGCGTGATGGGCAAGCGAAAATGCACCGAATATGGGGGTGCTGTGGTCACCTGCTTCAGTTTTTTCTTCGGAAGCCTGATTGTCTTTTTGTTTATCCTGATCACGCACATTCCGGCGGTGGCGGAAGCCATTGTTGCCGCCGGCTTGCCCGGATTTGCCAATATTCCAATCTTTGCAGGCTACACGGCAGAAAATCTGCCTTATGTCCTTTATGTCTCAGCCGGGGTGGCCGGGATTGGCTTTTGCGCCTACTTCTTGGCAATGGAATATCAGCCGGCCAGCATGGTCTCTCTGGTCTATTTTTTCAAACCGGCCCTGTCACCTATTTTAGCCTGGCAACTTCGCGGGGAAGAGATTCCCGGCAACATGCTTCTCGGAATTGTCTTGATTGTAACTGGCTCCTTGTGCGCGATTATCCCCGGTATTCTGGAGGCAAAGCGTGTCCCACTGAGCAGTTCATGAGAAAGGGAGAACAAATTATATGACAAATTCAAAGGTCTATTTTACTGATTTGCGCACCTCGCTTGGGGTCAGCCAGCTGGACAAGCTGGAACGTTTGATCCGCCGGGCCGGAATTGATACCATTGATTTTGACCATAAAATGACGGCGATTAAAATGCACTTCGGAGAGCCCGGGAATCTGACCTTTCTTCGCCCCAACTATGCCAAGCGTGTGGCGGACGTCATCAAATCCCTTGGCGGAATTCCGTTTCTGACCGACTGCAACACCCTGTACCCAGGCCGAAGAAAAAATGCCCTGGAGCACATCGAGAGCGCGTATGAAAATGGATTCACTCCATTTTCCACCGGCTGTCAGATTATCATCGGCGACGGGTTGAAGGGCAGCGACGACGTGGAAGTGCCCGTTCAAAACGGCCAATATATTCAAACTGCGAAAATTGGCCGCGCTATTATGGACGCCGATATTTTCATCAGTCTTAGTCACTTCAAGGGACATGAGATGACCGGGTTTGGGGGTGCCATCAAGAACATCGGAATGGGCTGCGGAAGCCGCCGGGGAAAAATGGAGCAGCATGCCTCTGGAAAGCCGGATGTTAACCGGAAGCGGTGTGTGGGGTGCCATCAGTGTGCAAAGCAATGTGCCCAGAATGCCTTTGTTTACCAAGATAATAAGGCGTTTATTGACCATGACAAATGTGTCGGATGCGGCCGCTGCATCGCCGCCTGCCCATTCGACGCAATTTACAGCCCGAAGGATGATGCAGCTGAACTTTTGGATCGGAAGATGGCGGAATATGCCAAGGCGGTGGTAGATGGGCGGCCTCACTTCCATATCAGTCTGGTCATTGATATATCTCCCTACTGCGACTGCCACGGAGAAAATGATATGGCAATCCTTCCGGATGTGGGGATGTTTGCTTCCTTTGACCCTGTAGCGTTGGATCAGGCCTGTGTGGACGCCTGTCTCAGCCAACTGCCCATCCCTGGCAGTATGCTGGACGATAAAATGCATCAGGACGGCTTCTGCGACCACCACGATCACTTTAAAAACGCAACTCCCGAATCTGAGTGGGAGAGCTGTCTGGCGCATGCGGAGACCATCGGGCTAGGGAACCGGCGGTATGAACGGATCACCGTATGACGTATGCAGTGGCCCGGAGCAAAATGCTCCGGGCCACTTTGTTCTTCCGTCCTGTTTACTGCGTGGACGCTGCAGGTTCCATATCAAATGCAGGGTTAGTGAGGTAGACATTTTTCGCGTTCATCTTTTCCTTGCACAGGCGCAGGCATTCCCCGAAGCGCTGGAAGTGGACAATCTCCCGTTCTCTTAAGAACCGAATGGCATTGTTCACGTCCGGGTCGTCAGACAGGCGCAGGATGTTATCGTAAGTCAGTCTTGCTTTCTGTTCTGCTGCCAAATCTTCTGTCAGATCTGCAATCACATCTCCGGTCGATTGGATGGAAGCGGCAGACCAAGGGAAGCCGGAGGCTGCAGTGGGATAGATGCCGGTGGTGTGGTCCACGAAGTAAGGCGCGAATGGACTGTTTTTTAAGTCGTCTTCCGTAAGGTTTCTGGTCAGCTGATGGACGATGGCAGCTACCATTTCCATATGCCCAAGCTCTTCGGTGCCGATATCGGTCAGTACGCCTTTGGCCTCGGCATACGGCATGGCGTACCGCTGAGACAAATAGCGCATGGAGGCGCCAACCTCGCCATCTGGACCACCTTACACCAATAGACTATGATAAAGGCTTAAAAAATTAATCGGTATGTGATTTCCAATGTGCTTTTTCCTTTGCTAAATATGCAGCGCTCAATAATCGAATTTGCGGCCTCATACTTCTGTTCCAAAGATGTGTCGGGTGCCTCCAGGATACTGAGACATTCAGAGATCTTTTGTCGCATGATAGCCTGCATGTCAGTATCTGCGTCAGAAGACCGAAGTACTGTGAGCCGTGTCATAATTTCGGCCTCTTCCTGCGCAAGCAGAGCCTTCATTTCCGCGTATTCCTCGACCGTGTCGGTCCCATTCAAAAACGCCTCACGGAGTCGTTCCTTTTTACGCTTCAGGTTTTGCTGCCGACGCTCCAGTGCCTCCAATTCGGAGGCACTTCCATCTGCGTGGTGCAGGACCTTAAACGATGCCATAGAACCAGTTTGAAAGTCTGCCCGGAGGCGGTTCAGCACAGCTTCGTGCAGAATCTCCACTTTTACATGCTGAGAAAATTGACACGAACCGCGGACATAGTTGTTGCACTTAAAATAGTGAGGCTTGGCAAAAATCAGTGTCGTGCCGCAGTTTGCACAGCGGACAATTCCGGAAAGCCAGTCCTTCCGATCGTATGTGGGCCGTGCATGATACTTGAGCCTGGCTTTCTGGGTGCGGATGGAAGCTTGCACTGCATCCCAGGTATCCATGTCGATCAGCGGCTCGTGTTCAGCATCGGATAAAATGATATCGTCATTGTCAAAGTTCCGGTGAGAGCGTCCCGTTGGGTTCCAACGCAGCTTTCCAATATAAACCGGGTTTCGTAGAATATATTCTACAGTGCGGTTTTCAAATTGATTCCCTCTGTGTGTGAGTACCCCCATTGCATTTAGCCATTTTGCGATCTGAACGAATCCTTCTCCAGCTAAATACCGCTGAAACATATTGCGAACTAAATCAGCTTCTTTTTCAAGTGGGATAAGGCGGTTGTCCTTTACGGTATACCCAAAGCTTGGTGTGGACTGGAGTTCTCCACGTCGTGCCTTTTCACTCATGCCGCGCCGGACTTCTTCGGCAAGGTTGATGGAATAGTATTCGTCCATGGCCTCGATCATGGCTTCAATGATGATCGACATTTTATCATCGCCCACGGGCTCCGAGACTGAGATGACATCAATCCCTAGCTGCTTCCGGAGCATGGACTTATAGACAATGCTATCCTCACGGTTCCGGGCAAATCGAGAGAACTTCCAAAGTAGGATCGCTTCAAATGGCTTCGGCTTCTTTTTTGCTATGCCGATCATCTTATTAAAGCTATCTCGCTTTACAGTCTTCTTCCCGCTTAGTCCTTCATCGGTAAAAACGAATGTATCCGGAATGATGTAGCCATGGGCAGCGGCATACTTTCGGATCTCGACGATTTGGGCCTCGGGGGAATATTCAATTTGATCGTCGGTAGAGACACGGATATATGCAGCCGCTATCTTGATTTCGACAACCCCTCCGGCAGAGGCGAGCGGAGCACCATTTTCGATTGACATGGGATCATTCCCCCCTATATCAGCTCCCGGCGCTCGCTGCGCCGGGAGCTGAATTTTTTGCGCTGATGCCCAAATTTTATTTATCCAAGGGGGGAAATAAAGAGAGACACTGACCCTTTTGAAATTGAATAAGTATAAGAAGCGATGCTTCCGTCTGCAAAAGATATGTAGTCTTTACTAAGTCCAGCGTTAACAATGCCTAACTTATCATCTACCTTGGAAAGTGTATTAGCATTAGGTTCAAACATTGCAATCAGCGCGGCTTCATACCCCCCAAGTGTTTCAGCGCTTTCGTTCGTCAGTTTATCCACGGTAGCAAAAATATGCACGGATTTAATCTTGCCGCTTTCAGTTGATTCTAAAAGGCCCAAGTTGATACCATCCATAATACTATAGTCATAATACATACCAGTTACAACGGAAGAGTCAGCTGGCTTATCTTCGGAAACGGCTGGGGTGATTTTATCCGGAGTCGTGGTATTGGCATCTTTTAACTTGGCCGATAGAGCTTTGACTACTTCATCAACTGTGGTATTAAAAACGTTCTCTGGTGTTGCTGACGGTTCAGCGGATGCAGATGCAGCAGAAGTGACTTGAGAGGCTACCATAACAATTGCGTTTGTCGTTCCACCCGAAACGTTATCATAACTAGTGGCAGCTACTGGGAGCCCAGTAAATTCAATTTCGATGTCATCGTAAATATCAGGTAAGCTTCCATCGCAGACGATATAGAAAATATTATTCGATTCATCCGCTGCAATGATCGTAGTAATGGTATGATTGATAGCATTTGTTTCATCAACTTGTATTGCATATCCATTGGAACATTCCAATAATTTTCCTTCATGTCCATTCAGTGTCTTTGCCAGCATAGGATAAGTAAGATCTTTCTGAATGAATGAGTCCATTTTGGCAATACTTTCCGTTGATGTCGCGGGGAAAATATCGGAGTTTTCTTGAATAAAAGTTTGATTTTGTTCCCCAATGGAATAAGAGACAGAAAATTTTGTACCCCCAATCCAATTAAAAAATTCTGCGGTTGTTGGAGTGAATAATCCATTTACAAAGGTTCCAACATTCTGTTTTCCTGTTTCCCAGATCATTGCACCTTGCCCGTCAAACTGTCCGTCTATAAAATTTCCTTCGTAATACCAGACTGTTCCCTGTGAATTTTTGGCAGTGAATCTTCCATGCCCATTCGGCATTCCGTTGACGAGACTGCCCGAATAGGTGCCTTCTTTCTCAAAAGTTTCCGGTTCAGTCAGCTCATCATTCCAAGCAGTTAGCGTAAGCGTTATTGTCTCATCCTTGACTTCTGATGTAGGTTGATTAGACGCATTCGAACAACCAAACAAAACTAACGCCAGAGCCGAGGCAAGAATCATTGAAGCAATTCGTCTCATGATAATCTCTCCTTTGGAAACATTTCTTAATTTTATCGCATTTTTATCCGATAATGGCGATACCGACATAAAGCAAGGGGAGCGATGAAGTGACAAAAAAGATCAGTTATGTCAAACGATCTGTTAGGCATCTGGGAAAAAAGAGCTAAACGACTGCAAAGTACAGAAGATCAGCAGAAAAGGCTGAATATTTGGTGCTATTGAATCTTAGACAAGAGATCAGCTTTTTTGCTGTTAAATTCTTCCTCAGTTAATATTCCCGCATCTTTTAATTCGGAGAGCTTTTTAATTTGCTCTGTAACATTACTGTTTATATTGGAAACAGGGGGTGTTTCATTATTAAAAGTGGTGACTTGCTCTTGTTTATCAGTATTTGTTTTCTTAAATATCAAGAACAGGAAAACAACACATATGGGTATTGAAAGTATCATTCCTGCTATCAATGACCCAATGACACAGCACACAAAAGAACCCAATCCTAAACCAAGCTTTCCTTTTACCGCTCCAGCGATTGCTGGAATAGCACCAACTATCATGCCTGAAAATAATGCCCCTAAGATTACCGAACTCATAAATCTTCCTCCTTAATTTTTATTCGATGCATGACTTAAAGATAGATTTATCTTACCATATTTTGGATCAAAAATCAAGAACAAGGGGTTCGGCAGAGCTGAGAGTATGAGTCAACGTTCCGCGCTTTTTCTGTAGACGATCTGGAGGACGAAGTGACGTTCTTAAAGACTGTCGCCCGGCAGATCAGCGAAGAGGTTCAGAAGCTGAAAAAAAGTACAGTAATACAGGCTATGATGAAAATACCGCCCGGGAGGGCGGTATTTTTTATTGGATCCAATTTGTCGGGAAGCTGCTCTTATTGTTGTTACTTTAACAATGCGTTCGCGATTAGTTTATCGAATTTTCTGACATCAACACCCTTTTTTAGGTTGACCTTAATGTGCCCCGCCCT
This sequence comes from Lawsonibacter sp., assembly GCA_034927465.1. Taxonomy (GTDB): domain Bacteria; phylum Bacillota; class Clostridia; order Oscillospirales; family Oscillospiraceae; genus Lawsonibacter. Next base: position 516 of record JAYFPV010000209.1, on the reverse strand, counting down.
GGCCCACAGCTCGACTTCGGCGGGATTATTGACGCCACAGAGCAGCCGGAGTTTGAGCGTATTCTGTCCGACCTGCGGGAAATCACAAAGTCCGGCCTTGAGCTGGAGATTTTTTGCGGCAGTGATTCACCTGAAAATCAGGCATAGGACGAGCTGTGAAGCAAATAAACTTCCGGGGGAGGGGATATCATGGAACACAATCCGGATGATCTGAAAATGTCTTTTTACACGGACAAAGGCGTAAAAATTGAGATCTACGACACCTACTGCAAGAATTTCACGGAAAAGGATAAGGAGATCTTGGATGCCAAAATCAATGAGATCCTTTACCGCGCGGAGATGCGGCGTTACATGGCCAAGCTGCACCAGGAGTCCGGTACCGCCACATAACAAGCGGCCGGGCCGACAGGCCTATGGCCCGTTGGACAAGCCCGACAGGGGAGAAGGAGGAAATCCACATGTGGTCAAAGCGAAAGAAAAACCACCCCTGTCTGTATGAAGCCGAGGAGTGGGCAG
>JAYFPV010000232.1:0-7215 GCA_034927465.1 Lawsonibacter sp. | reverse complement strand
TGCGTGTTTGGCAGTGTGAAAAGAGTGATCCCAAAGTTCCCCTGCGCGCGACCACAGGGGAGTGCAATTGTCCCGTGTTTTCCCAATTGTCTCTGATTGGAAAGAGGGTGATCCCCATGCGCAGCGTGCATATGAAGCTGGTCATGATTATGATCCTGCTGATCCTGTCTCTGATGACGGTGGTGGGAGCATTTCTGATTAACTCCGTGACCGCTTTTTATTTAAAAGACTTCTACACCCAGATTGCTGAAGTGTTTCTGGATCAGAGCCTGAATCACGATTTGGAGACCAAGACCGAGGGAGAAGAGAACGGGGCCGCAGCCATGTTCGATGTGCTAAGAGCTTACGTCGGCGAGCTGGGTGTGGACGAACGCAACCGCAAGCTGTATATCCTGGACCGAAACGGAGCTTGCCTGATCCGACCTGACGGAGAAACCGGCCCACTGGAATACACGAACAACCTGTCATTTGCCCTGACCACCGGAGAGGTGGGAGATAAGAGCAATTTGGCAGTGGACTATATGGATGTGGCGATTCCCATCAAGCGGGGGGATGATCCTTATATCATCTATATTCTGGACAACAAGACAACCGCAAATAACCTGACTGACCAGATGTTTTTGCTGATTATGGAGGCGCTGCTTTTCGGTCTGGTCATCTCAATCTTACTGTCGTTCTTGCTGTCCAAAACGCTGGTTACCCCCATACAGCGCCTGACCGAGGGGGCAATGCGGGTAGCCAAGGGGGACTTTTCCAGAAAAATTGAGGTGGCATCCCGGGACGAGATCGGCGTGCTGACGGATACCTTCAATGACATGGCGGGACAGCTTCAGGATACGCTGCGTCAAGTGGAAAACGAGCGCAACAAGCTGGATACCCTGTTTCTTCACATGACTGATGGAGTGGTCGCCTTTTCCCGCCAGGGACAGGTCATTCACTCCAACCCGGCCGCTACCCAGATGCTCCGCCAGCCTATCGGGCCGGACACCTCCTACGACCAGCTGTTCGACTGTGTGGCCCCGCTCAGCCAGGTGCTGGAGGTTCCGGATCACCTGGAGGGGGAACGCCAGGTGAGGGACAGCTTCCTTCAGTTGCTTATGGCCCCCTTTGACCGTGGACGGGAGGGGGGCGGCGTTCTGGTGGTGATCCACGATGTGACCCAGCAGCGCAAGAATCAGGAGATGCAGCGGGAATTTGTGGCCAATGTGTCCCACGAACTGCGCACCCCGCTGACCAATATCCGGTCTTATGCCGAGACCCTCACCGAAAGTGCGGGCGACCTTACGCTGGACATGGAGAAGAAGTTCCTGGGAGTTATTTTAAATGAGAGCGACCGGATGACCCATATCGTCCGGGATCTGCTGACCCTGTCTCGGTTCGACTCGGGCAGGGATGACCTGAAGTTTGCCCGGATTTCCTTTGCCCAGGCAATCCAGGACCTGTACAGCGCGGTGTATATGGAAGCCAAGCGGCATAGCCATACCCTGAAGCTGGAAATGGAGGACGGACTGCCGGACATTGTGGCCGACCGGGAACGGATCCTCCAAGTGATGATGAACGTGGTGTCCAACGCCATCAAATACACCCCGGATGGGGGCCATATTACCATCCAGGCCGGAAGAAACAACGAGCGGGTCTGGATGGTGGTGGATGATGACGGAATCGGGATTCCGGAAGAGGATCGACCGCGTATTTTTGATCGGTTTTACCGAGTAGACAAGGCCCGCTCCCGTCAGTCGGGCGGCACCGGACTGGGCCTGTCCATTGCCAAAGAAATTGTAGAGCGGCATCAAGGTCTGTTGACGATTCAGGATAAGCAGGGGCCTGGGCTTGCAATCCGTTTGGAGCTGAACATTGAGGGACCGGATCATGGATAGGATGAAAACGAGACGTCGTGTCATGGAAATGGGGAAAAATGTTCTCATTGTGATGCTGACCTGCTCGGCTGTTTGGATGGCTTCCCGAAGCCGGATTTTGGGCCCGCTTGCCGGTTTGTTTCAGGAAGAGGATGCCCCGATCGGGGCAGTTCAGACTCAAAGCGGGGCCAGAGCCGATGCTGCCCGCCCCCTGCGCCTTGCGGTCAGCTTGTCCGGCGGAGCGGGCCAAATCCGATATGGGATCCAGTATGATGCGGTCGCATCAGATGCGCTGTTCCAGCAGGTGGGCAGCCTGTTGGTGGAAACATTGTCCAGTGCCGGGACGCCGGAAACGGTTACCCGCACCCAGTGGGAGCAGGCTATGGATACTGCTCCAGGCGTAGTCTTTGATTTTCAGGGGCAGCTGCCGATGCCAGTGCTGGTGGGATGGCTGGCTGGAGAAGATACCACGCTGGATGCGACTGTGCGGAGGCTGGTTCTTACGGTGTGGCAGGGGACGGTGGCCCTGTACTACCGGGACGAGGTAACCGGACAGTATTACCGCTGCCTGTCAGAGGTGGCCAATGAGAGCCACTTGGAGGAGGCGGTGTCCTCCCTGACGGACAATGGAGCGATGTATGCATTTGAATCGGCACTGTATGAGAATCTGGATCCGGATACCCTGATTTTGGGTACGACTCCGGCACCGGCTGTTTATCGTGCATTCAATCCGATGATTGGGGGACGGTCGGCGCTGGAGGGACTGTTGACTGACCTGGGGATTTCTGTGGATGCCAGCAGCTTTTATCCCTCCGGAAATGAGCAGGTGGCCCGCAGCGGCAGCGACTCAATTCGGCTGTCTGATCAAGGCAGGGCGGTTTATGAGGCAGGGGGGGAAGACGGGGCGCGCTTTCAGGTGTCTGCCCGCCGAGAAGAGGCCACCTTGTTTGAATCGGTGGAGGCCTGCCGTGAGCTGGCGGCAGCTACCGTCGGGACTCGATGCGGTCAGGCCAGACTCTACCTGATGTCCACCCAGGAGAGAGAGGATGGATTGGTGGTTCGGTTTGGCTACTGCCTGAACGGCTCTACCGTGCAGCTGGAGGGAGACAGTGCCGCACGCTTCTTAGTAAAAAACGGACAAATTATCCAATTTGAGTTGAACTTCCGCAGCTACACCAATCAGGAAGAAACGTCCATGGTGATGCCTGTCCGGCAGGCTGCTGCCGCGATGGGGGCCCTGGGGCTGGATGGAGAGGAGCTGCTCCTGGTGTACGGTGATACCGGGGGAGACACGGCGGTGGCCTATTGGGCGGCAGCCGGCAGCCGCCTGCCGGGGGAGAGGTGACGACATGGAGTGGCCCAAGCTGAAGAATATTGTGCTGATTATTTTGGCACTCACCAACCTGTTCCTATTTATCTTTGTGGCCGGCCGTGATCTGCAAAACAGCGATTACCAGCGAAAGGCCCGCAGCGATGCGATTCAATTTTTGGTGGATCGGGGCATCACCGTGACTGAGAGTCAGGTGCCCCACAAGATGGATCTGGCGCCACAAACGGTGGAGCGGGATCTGGAACAGGAGGGGGCTTTGGCCGCCCAGCTGCTGAACGGTTCCGTTCAGGTTGAGGCCAGAGGCGGAGAGGTATACCGCTATTTTAACGAGAATGGGTCCATCCAGTTCCACAGCGACGGCGCCTTTGCGGCAACGTTTGCTTCCGGTGTTTTCCAAGTGGGAGAAGACCGGGAAAAGGACTGCCTGGCGCTTTTGACCAAGCTGAACTTTGAAGGGAAATTAATTGAGAAACAAACGGACAGCCTGACCGTTCAACAGCTTTGGAATGGAGTTCCTCTGTTTACGCAGCAAGTGACGCTGGAGCTTCGGGACAACTGTGTAACGTCCATGACGGCGGGGCGAAGGTTGGTGGGCCAGCCTGTGCCGGACACTGCCCGGAAAACCGTTACCGTGGCTACCGCGATGATTGAGTTTTTCAACAGCGTGAATGCCTTGGGTGATGTGTGCAGCCGGGTGGATTCCATCACGCAGGGATATGCCAGCAGCATCGCCCTGTCCGGACCCATGACGCTGACGCCAGTGTGGCGGATCGTCACCGACACGGGCGCCTACCAATTGGATCTGGTGACCGGCACGCTGACCCGGGAGGCTTAGGGTGCCGCCGTACAGTATGCGGCCCTCCTTGCTCAAACACCCGGCCGCTTGCATATGTTTTCCATACATCGCAAACATGTTTAGAACTAAAGCCGATATTCCCTGTGCGGTTGTTTCCCTGGACAAAAGGATCTGACGGTGGGGCAGGGTATTTGAAATTGCGCGGTGCAGCAATGAGAAAGACAGATATCAATCAGCTTAAGGACGGCACAAAATCGGACCGTCCTTGAGCTGATTTCGCCTTTACCTGACTCCTGGTCTGTGGTAAGATAGCCGAGTATGAAGCGCAGAGAGTCTGAACATGGAAGTGACGGTTGTGTTTGACAAAAACAGCTCAATTGGGATTTTGGATTCCGGGATCGGCGGATACAGTGTGGCCCGCCGGGTTCAGCGGTTGCTGCCCAAGGAAAATCTGATCTACTTTGGGGATGGAGCCCATATCCCGTATGGTAATTATTCTCAGGAACGGATTATCGCCATGGCTCGGTACATGTTTGAATTTATGGAGATGCGGCAAGTGAAAGCCCTTCTGGTGGCCTGCAACACCATTTCCTGTGTGATTGATCAGTGTGAGGATGCAGTGTCCTGTCCCACATTCAATGCGGTGCAGGCGGGGGCCGATGCGGTGTCAGCGCTGGATGTGGAAAAGGTGGGGGTCATCTCCACAGTCTTTACACACAAATCCAGATGTTACCCGCAGCGGATTCTGTCAAGAAGTCCAAAGAAGATGGTGGTGCTCAGCTGCGGCTGTCCCGATCTGGCCAGGCTGGTGGAGCACAACTTGGGCAATCCAGCCGGGATGGTCCATGTGGAGGAAAATCTGCGTCAGGAGTTGGACGGCATGGTGCTGCAGGACCGGATACAATGCTGCATTCTGGGCTGTACCCATTACCCCCTGGTGGAGGACAGCATTCACAAGCTGTACCCTGAACTGCCCTTGATCGACCCGGCTGAGGAGATGGCGCTTGAGTTGGAGCGGTATTTAAGGACAAACGAACTGGACAAAACCGAGGGGGAAAAAGGCAGTCTTGATATTTACACCACCGGCGACGTGGAGGAATATGCGTTTCGCGCCAGGCAGGTGGGCTTGGACCCTGTGACCTCGGTGTGCTTTTATCCCCCCAGAAAGCTGTAAGCGCGCGGAAAGCGGCAGACTTCCTCGTCGGAAAGGCTGTTTCATCCAAAAGCGTTTGCCTTGAAGAAGAAAATCCTGTATACTGACAAAACAAAGAAGTGAGAGGTGTTGCTTGTGGGAGACCTGAATTACGCGGTGCCCACCCTGTTCGGGCTGGAGGGTCTGTGCGCCGACGAGATGCGCCGTCTGGGCCTGCCCGAGGTTCAGGCCGAAAACGGACGAGTGCTGTGCTCCGGGACTCTGGCCGACCTGCCCCGATTGAATTTGAATCTGCGCACGGGAGAGCGGGTTCTGCTGGTGCTTGGCTCCTTCCCCGCGGGGGATTTTGACGCGCTGTTTGAGGGAACAAAGGCTCTGCCTTGGGAACAATTTATCCCCAGGGATGGGCAGTTTCCGGTGAAGGGATATTCCCTGAACTCGGCCCTCCACTCTGTCCCCGCCTGTCAGGCGATCGTGAAAAAGGCAACTGCAGCCAGACTGGGGGAAAAATATGGTCAGAGCACCTTGCCCGAGACAGGGGCCCTGTATCAAATCCAATTTTCCATTATGAAGGATGTCGCCACCCTGATGCTGGATACCAGCGGCGCAGGACTCCACAAACGGGGCTATCGTGCCCAGGGGGTGGACGCCCCGCTGCGGGAGACGCTGGCGGCGGCTATGGTGATCCTTTCCCGCTATAAGGGGCGAGATCCCTTTTGCGATCCGTTCTGCGGGTCTGGCACCATTCCGATTGAGGCGGCGCTCGTTGCAAAGAACCGGGCCCCTGGGCTGAATCGAAATTTTTCCGCCCAAAAGTGGACATGGCTGGAGAAAAAGCTGTGGATGACGGCCGCCGATGAGGCAATGGATCAGGAATTTGAAGGGAACTACGAAATCTGGGGCGGAGACGTGGATCCGGATGCCGTGGCCCTGGCCTGCCATAACGCCAAGCTGGCCGAGGTGGACGACTTCGTGAAATTTGAGACGGCGGACGCCCGCGCCTTTTATTGGGGCGGACTTAAGGGCCGGGTGGTCACCAACCCGCCTTACGGAGAGCGTGTCATGGAGCGAACAGAAGCGGAAGAGCTTTATCGGGCATTCGGAAAAGCCTGGGACAAGTTTCCGGAGGGATGGAAGCTGTTCCTCCTGTCTTCTCACACGGAGTTTGAGCGCACATTTGCAAAAAAGGCGGACAAAAAACGGAAGCTGTATAACGGGATGCTGAAGTGCGATCTCTTTATGTACCTGTAACAGTGCGGTTGCGGAGAGGTGTTTGGTCAAACAGGGGTTGGACAAGCCTGATGGTTAGCACTCAGAACAAACAATTGTGAACAAGAAGTAAATTCCTAAAAAATCAACCCCAAATTTTTGAATTTGGGGGTTGATTTTTTGACCGGAAGCAGGTATTATCATACTTGTATCTGGCACTCGAACTTTTTGAGTGCTAAAACGGAGCGGCACAAGTCCTGAGTGACAGCGCTTCGATTCAATTTATTTATACCAAACATCATATAAGGAGGAACTCAGTATGAAACTCAAACCTTTGGCTGACCGTGTGATTGTCAAGCTGGTAGAAGCAGAGGAGACCACCAAGGGAGGCATCATCCTCACCGGAGCCGCGAAGGAAAAGCCCGAAGTGGCGGAAATCCTGGCGGTAGGCCCCGGGGGCATGGTGGACGGCAAGGAAGTCGTGATGACCGTGAAGGTGGGCGACAAAGTGATTACCAGCAAGTACTCCGGAACCCAGGTGAAGCTGGATGGGGAAGAAGTAACCATCGTCCGGCAGAACGACATTCTGGCTGTCGTGGAATAACCCCGAAGCGCCGAGCCGTCGCGAGCAGCGACGGTGAAATCAAAAAAATCATCTCACTATTTGGAGGTAATACTTTATGGCGAAAATTATTTGCTATGGCGAAGAAGCCCGCAAGGCCCTGGAGAAGGGCGTGAATCAGCTGGCCGACACCGTGAAAATTACCATGGGACCTAAGGGCCGCAACGTGGTATTGGACAAGAAGTTCGGCGCGCCCCTGATCACCAACGACGGCGTGACCATTGCCAAGGAGATTGAGCTGGAGGATCC
>JAYFPV010000352.1:0-2813 GCA_034927465.1 Lawsonibacter sp. | reverse complement strand
CGGCCTTGGCTTCAACTTCAAATGGAATATGGGCTGGATGAACGACATCTGCCATTACATTAAGCTGGATCCATACTTCCGTCAGTTTAACCACCGTGATATTACTTTTTCCTTGGTGTACGCTTTTTCGGAAAACTATATTCTTCCCCTGTCCCACGACGAGGTCGTCCATATGAAGGGTTCCTTCATCGGCAAGATGCCGGGAGACAACCCCCAGAAATTCGCCGGTGTCCGAGCCTTCTATACCTATATGATGACCCACCCGGGGAAAAAGCTCACGTTTATGGGCGCGGAACTGGCCCAGTGGAACGAATGGCATTTTGAATATTCTCTGGACTGGCACCTGCTCCAGGAAGAACCTCACCGGCAGACCCAGTCCTTCTTCAAGGCGATGAACGCCTTTTATCTGGAACAGCCTGCCCTGTGGGAACAGGACAATTCCTGGCAGGGGTTTCAGTGGCTTTGCGCCGATGACAACACCGCCAACACCGTGGCATTTCTGCGCTGGGACAAGCGGGGCCGCCCACTGATTGTGGTGTTCAACTTCTCCCCCACTCACCGCCAGGGCTACCGGGTCGGCGCCCCCTTTGCCGGTGCCTGGACCCCCGTGTTTAACACAGACGACCTTCAGTTTGGCGGGCAGGGGCTGGGAGACACCGCTTCCCTGAAAACGGAGGAGATTCCCTTCCACGGTCAGCCACAGTCGCTGCTGATCGATCTGCCCCCCATGTCGGCTATGATTTATCGCTGCACACGGAAAAGTTCCGCCCGCAAGCCAAAGGAGTCCAAACGGGAAAAAAACAAGGCACAAAAAGCTGAGCCCTCCGGGCTGAAACGAACCCAGGCAAAAACATCCCCACCTCAGGCAAATTCAGAAGCGTCTGGCCCCGATGCAACCGTCTCGGCACCGCTCTGAGCTGCCTTTGGCATCTGGAAAAACAGGACATTTCCACGCAATGCACCTGTTTCCCATACAGCTTTCCCCCGAAACAGATAAGAGGTGACAACATTGAAGAGAGAAGTCGTGGCCATGTTACTAGCCGGCGGACAGGGCAGCCGCCTCTACGCCTTGACCAGTCACGTGGCAAAACCAGCCGTTCCATTTGGCGGCAAATACCGTATCATTGATTTCCCCCTGTCCAACTGTGTCAATTCCGGCATCGACACCGTAGGCGTGCTGACCCAGTATCGCCCGTTGGAATTGAACAGCTACCTTGGCAACGGCCAGCCGTGGGATCTAGACCGGTCTGACGGCGGCGTTCATATCCTGCCTCCCTATATGCGAGAGGGTGACCAGGGTACCTGGTACAAAGGCACTGCCAACGCCATCTATCAGAACATCGGATTTCTGGATCTGTACGATCCTGAGTACGTCGTCATTTTATCTGGAGACCACATCTATAAAATGGACTACACCGACATGGTGGATCTTCACAAAAAAACAGGCGCGGCCTGCACCATCTCGGTGCTGGAGGTCACCATGGAGGAGGCCTCCCGTTTCGGCATTATGAATGTGGACGCAGGGGATCGGATCTTCGAGTTTGAGGAGAAGCCCAAGCAGCCAAAGAGTAATCTGGCCTCCATGGGCATCTATGTGTTTACTTGGTCCAAGCTGCGCCAGTACCTCATTGATGACGAGGCAGATCCCAATTCCTCCAACGACTTTGGCAAAAACATCATTCCAAATATGCTCTCCGCCGGGGAAAAATTGACCGCATACCGCTTTCATGGCTACTGGAAGGATGTGGGTACCATTAATTCCCTGTGGGACGCCAATATGGATATGCTGGCTCCCCGCAGCAGTATTGATCTGTACGATCCAAGCTGGCCCATTTATGCCCGCACGCCCATCAAGCCCCCCCATATCACCGGTCCCAATGCCACAATCTCCCACTCTCTGGTAACTGGCGGCTGTCAGGTAGACGGTGCGGTGGAAAATTCAGTTCTCTTTCACTCGGTCACCGTGGAAGAGGGCGCCAGAGTCCAGTATTCCATTCTGATGCCGGGTACGGTCGTCAAGTCAGGTGCCCAAGTCTCCTACGCCATCGTAGCGGAAAACGCCGTGATTGAGCAGGAGGCCGTGGTTGGCTCCGCCCCCACCGACAGTCCCGACTGGGGCATCGCCGTGGTGGCCGGCGGAATCACGGTGGGTGAACGGGCCATTGTCGCTCCCAGCGCCATGATTCGGGAAGACGTAAAAGGAGGTGAGCCTGCATGAACGATCTCCATGGCATCCTGTTTGCCTACCGATCCGACTCCAGTTTAAGCGAGCTGACCCGCCCCCGCAACACCTGCTCCCTTCCCTTTGGCGGGCGGTACCGCCTGATTGACTTTATGCTGTCCAACTATGTCAATGCCGGCATCACCGACGTTGGCATGATCGTTCACCAAAGTTATCAGTCCCTGTTGGACCACCTGGGTTCCGGCAAGGATTGGGATCTGAGCCGCAAGCATGGCGGTCTGCGCATTCTCCCCCCTTTCAGCTACGCCGAACGGGGCGGGGATTACCGGGGTGATATGGACGCGCTGGCCGGAGTATCCGACTATTTAAACAACATTCGCCAGGACTATGTGGTCATGGGCTGGGGCGATGTGGTCGTCAATCTTCCCATCGCGGACGTGTTCCAGCAGCATCTGGACTCTGGTGCCGACATTACCCTGGTCTGTACCCCCACTCTGCGGGGGGCCCCCCGGTTTTCCGAGTATGTGGACGTCAGTGCCGAGGGCCGGGTGACCGACCTGTCCATCCACCCAACCGCCGCCGACAAGGCGCTGGAATCTCTGGAGCTTTATGTCATGTCCAAGCAGTTGCT
>JAYFPV010000458.1:0-3816 GCA_034927465.1 Lawsonibacter sp. | reverse complement strand
GTACCTATGATGAAGGATTTCTTTCCGGCGTGCTGGAATCCTACAGCGGAAAAAAATATGAGGTTAGGGAAATTGATTGCTGGGCAAATGGATCTCGTGTTTGCCGATTTCACGGAAAAGCCATAACGTTAAGAATGAATTAATCTATATTAGATAGGGGCAGACAACCAATATGGCCAAGTCAACTGAAGATATTTTATTTGATTATCTGCGGGACATTCTCTTTTTTCCGGAGAAAGCGACCATAGATCTTTCTGAATTGCCCCCCCAGTATCAGAAGCTTGGGGAAGGCTTACAATATATGTTGGAATGTATTTTAGAAAACCGGGTGTTTGTCAGCGCGCTGGCCAGAGGAAATTTATCCGTTGCACCACCCCCAGTGGAAAATCCAATTGCCGCGCCGGCCAAAGAGTTGCAAGGCTCACTGAAACACATTGTTTGGCAGACAACACGGGTGGCAAATGAAGATTACAAACAGCACATTGATTTTATGGGTGAATTATCGACGAGCTTCAACATTATGATCGAACAATTGGCCGAGCGGAACCAAAATCTGGAGCAGGCCAGACGATCGTCCGAGGGGAAAAATAAAGAGTTGTCCCTTGCGCAAGATTTTCTTTTGGTGTTGATGCAAAACATACCGGAATACATTATGCTGCTGGATGTTGAGGATAATTCAGAGTATGTGATAAACCGTGCCACAGAATTATTGAAACAGGGACAACCCGTTGTTGTAGATGAAATTCGAGAACGACTTTGGCATCATGCACAAATATACAGCTTAGTGAATACCAGGTGGGATATGTCGTTCCAGATCACTGAGCAGTCCAGCGAAGGAGAGAAAGAAAGTTTTCTGTATTATAATGTGGACTCTTATCCCATGCGTTGGGATGGACGCAAGGCGATGGCTCACATTATCCGAGATCGAACCGAAGAGACGGCCAAAGAGCAGAGACTGCTGCATGATGCCCAGAGCGATTCTTTGACCGGACTGTACAACAGAAGATATGCAATGGATCTTCTGGATCGTTGGTATGAACAGAACATCCCATTTTGTATTGCGATGGTAGACGTGGATCACTTAAAATATTGCAACGATATGTTTGGGCATGAGGTGGGCGATCTCTACCTTTTGACGGCAAGCAAATTCCTGGGGCTTCTGCCTGGAGAGAATATTTTGTGCAGAATTGGAGGAGATGAATTTCTTGTGATTTCAAAAGAGACCTCAAAGCAGACGCAAGAGTCCCATTTGGAATCCCTGCGCAGCCGTCTGATAGACAATGAACTTGCACCGATGCTTTCCTTCACACCGAGCTTCAGCTATGGAACCAGCGCCAATATTCCGACCGGCGAAAGACCGTTGGACGACATTCTAAGAGAAGCAGATGTCCAAATGTATCAGTATAAAATGAAAAACAAGCCGAGTATCCCTGGAACAGCAGATTATATAGACCATCGTCTCTGCACATTCCGGAAAAACGAACCGGAAGGGATTTCATAGCATTGCAAAGGCAAACACCCAAAATTGAACAAACAAGGAAAGGCGGACGATGTTTGCAACGTTTGGGTGTTTCTCTTTGAGGGGACACCAGGGAAAAGTGAAACACGCAATAATCCAGGGCCATCCACTGGCGTGACAAAACATAAATCTATGGAGGAGCAGCAGATCAACGGCTGCAAATTGTCCCACTGGGAGACTTGAGCGGACTGGAAGTTCCAATAAAAATCAGATTAATTGAACATGAGGTGATCAGTATGGAGTTCAAGCATGAACCGGACCGGATCTTTGCATGGAATCCGGAAGGAAAAACAATTGCCGAAATTACCTTTCCCATTTCCGATGGAATCGCAACCATTGACCATACCTTTGTGGATGCTTCCCTACGCGGCCAAGGTGTTGCCGCAATGCTGGTAAGTTCTGCGGTGGAACAAATTCGTTCTGCGGGGTTGAAAGCGCGTCCCACCTGTTCCTATGCCGTAAAATGGTTTTCGGAACATCCGGAACATTCAGACCTTCTCTGAAAACCGCCCGAATTCATTCGGGCGGTTTTTTGCTGCCCGATTCCAGACAGGAAGAAAAGCGCTTATGAAACGGAACAAGAATACATAAAAGAAAAAAAGGCGGCTGAGCGTGGGCTATGCGTGGGCAGCCAATCAAAGTGGACTTTAAGATCTCTGTGTGCTATAATCATGTCTACTGAATAAACCGCACTGTGGTTTATTTGCGCGGCAGACGGAGCTGCTTTTGCAGACGAGGAGGGCCTGAAGATCTGTGGTCAAAGAATATTTTACCAATGGGGAAGAGGAGACCGAAGCCCTGGGCTGTCGGCTGGGACAGGCACTGGAACCCGGAGCCGTGATTGCCTTTACCGGGGATCTAGGAGTCGGCAAAACCGCATTTACCCGTGGGCTGGCCAGGGGACTTGGAATCCATGACCGGGTGACCAGCCCAACCTTTACCATTGTAAATGAGTATGAGGGTGGAAGACTGCCGCTGTTTCACTTTGATCTGTATCGCCTGGATTCCCCGGAAGAACTGTTTGACATCGGCTGGGAGGACTATCAGATGCGCGGCGGAGTATGTGCCGTGGAGTGGAGCGAACACGCAGACGACGTCCTGGATGGGGATACCATTCGGGTGGAGATATGCCGGGGGGCACACGACGATCAGCGATGCATCCGGATCGCCAATGGGCCGGAGCTGTAACTGAGAAACGAGGCTGCCGCCTTTGCCTTTGCGGCACAATGAATCCAAAATCGAGAAAAGGTGTGGGATGAAACGATGATGATATTAGCACTGGAGTCCTCTGCCACGGCCTGCTCCGTCGCGCTGTGCCGGGATGGAGAGCTGGTGGCCCAGTCCTATCAGAACAGTGCTCTGACTCACAGCCGCACTCTGTTGCCCATGGTATGTGATATGCTGAAGAATTGCGATGTGACGATGGAACAGGTGGATGTGGTCGCGGTTGCCGTGGGACCCGGATCCTTTACGGGGTTGCGCATTGGAGTGGCCACAGCCAAGGGCCTTGCCTGGCCAGGAGACAAGGATTGTGCCCCTTGTTCCACGCTCGAGTCGATGGCCTGGCCGCTGGCCCATTTGGAAGGGAAGATACTCGTGTGTGCCATGGATGCACGCCGGAACCAGGTATACAACGCCCTTTTTTTGGCCAAGGGAGGAAGACCGGAGCGGCTGACACCCGACCGAGCGATCTCCCTGGAAGAGCTGGGCATAGAATTGAAAAAATATGAAAATTTGAAAATAGTCGTTGGAGACGGGGCCAAGCTGTGCTATAATACCATGACGGAACAAGGGATTGCGCTGGAACTGGCGCCCCTTCCACTGCGGATGCAGAGCGCTTGGGGGGTATCTCGGGCGGCGGAAGAGCGGTTGGCCCGGGGAGACCTGGTTAAAGGCGGTGACTTGGTCCCAGTATACCACCGGCTGTCTCAAGCGGAACGGGAGCGGCTGGGGAGAGAAAAAATTAGGAATGAAGGGGATCGTGTAAATGTTTGACGAGAGAGTACATGTTCTAAGTCATCCGCTGCTGCAGCACAAGCTGTCTATCCTGCGCGATGAAAAGACCGGCGTGAAGGAATTTCGGGAGATCGTATCTGAAATTGCCGCCCTGGAGTGCTATGAGGCCACTCGTGATCTTCCGCTGGAGGATGTGGAAATCAAGACTCCGGTTGCGACCGGAACCTTCAAGCAGTTGGCAGGGAAAAAGCTGGCGATTGTGCCTATTCTGCGGGCCGGTCTTGGCATGGTAGACGGGATTCTCACCCTGATTCCCTCCGCCAAGGTGGGCCATATTGGAC
>JAYFPV010000245.1:0-15106 GCA_034927465.1 Lawsonibacter sp. | reverse complement strand
CCGGCAGGTAATCGCGGAGTTGGAGCAGGTCCCTTCGGAATGAAGGGCGGCTGAGGCGCATATCTTACATCAGGCGAGCACGCTGCAGCAATCCAGCGTTTTCACAGAAAAAAAGGACGCCTATGGCGTCCTTTTTTTTGTGGAAACGGAACGCGGCAGTGCGTCGAAGCCACGTAAACCAAAACGGAAGCTGGCAGAACGGGTCCGTTTGGGAGAGGCGGAGCAAGAGGACGAACGCAGGTTTTACCATCGGGTAAAACAGGAGCAGAGCGGACTTTGCGACGACCGGAAAGGGGGAAGATATGCGCTTTACCAAGATGGAAGGGCTGGGGAACGATTATATTTATTTGAACTGTCTGGAGGAGGAACCGCCCAAACTGCCCGAGCTGGCGGTTCAGCTGTCCGATCGGCATTTTGGTGTGGGAGCGGACGGATTAATCTGCATCAAACCGGGGCGGACCAGCGATTTTACCATGGAGATGTACAACGCCGACGGCTCTCGGGGAGCTATGTGCGGCAACGGAATCCGGTGCTTAGCCAAATATGTGTACGACAAGCGGCTGACCCGGAAGACCTGTCTAACCATTGATACCGATGCGGGATCAAGGGGACTGGAGCTGCTGCTATTGGCGGGAAAAGTCGACCAGGTAACAGTGGATATGGGAAACGCGATTGTGGCGCCGGAGATTTTCCTGGAAGCAGAGGGGCAGACGTTCATGGTTGTCCAGGTCTTGGTGGGAAATCCCCATGCGGTTATCTTCTGCCCCGACCCGGAGGCGGTGGATCTGGAGTGTCTGGGCCCTGTTTTGGAGCACCATCCGGGCCTTCGGGAGCGATCGAATGTGGAGTTCGTGTCCGTTGCCGCAGAAGATGTACTGGCGGTTCGGGTGTGGGAGCGGGGGAGCGGGATCACACTGGCCTGCGGCACCGGAGCCTGTGCCTGTTTTGCTGCGGCCACGAAAAGAGGGCTGTGCGGACCAAAGGCATCTGTCCGGCTACCGGGAGGGATTCTGACGCTGGAGCGGCAAATGGAGCGCATCTTTATGACGGGTCCCGCCCGCACCGTTTTCGAAGGAGAGGTGGAGCTGTAACGTTCCGTTTGCGAAAGATTCAGGGCGAAGCATCTCCGCAAATTCCAGCGGTTTCCGCAGACAAAACTTTGCATTGACAACAATTGGACAATCGGGGATAATATCAGACATGGTAAAATGCCCTGCGCGGCACAAAGGAGCTGTAAATTGTGGTGAAAATCAATCAAAACTATCAAAAGCTGCCTGGCAGCTATCTGTTCTCTGAGGTGGCCCGGCGTATTTCCGCCTACGCTGCTGCCCATCCCCAGGCAAAAATCATCAAGATGTCCATCGGTGACGTGACCCGTCCTTTGGTTCCGGCGGTCATCGATGCCATGCACAAAGCGGTGGAGGAGCAGGGTACGCTGGAGGGCTTTCACGGCTACGGTCCCGAACAGGGCTATCCATTCCTGCGGGAGGCCATTGCCCAGAGGGCCTATAAGGCCCGGGGCGTGGACATCAAGCCCGGGGAAATTTTTGTCTCGGACGGGGCCAAAAGCGACTGCGGCAACATCGGGGACATTTTTGGCGAGGGGAATGTGGTGGCGGTATGCGACCCGGTTTACCCCGTCTATGTGGATACCAACGCCATGTCCGGCCGGGCTGGCGACTATCAGGAGGAGCTGGGCCGCTGGAGCAAGCTGGTCTACATGCCCTGCGTGGAGGAAAACGGCTTTTCGCCAGAGCCGCCCAAAGAAAAGGCGGATATCATCTACCTCTGTTTCCCCAACAATCCGACCGGGGCAATGGCTACACGGGAGCAGTTGAAGGCATGGGTGGACTATGCCAATGCCAACGGATCCGTGATTTTGTACGACTCTGCTTATGAGGCATTCATCACCGAGGAGGGCGTCCCCCATACTATTTTTGAAATTGAGGGGGCGCGTACCTGCACCATCGAATTCCGTTCTTTCTCCAAGACCGCTGGATTCACCGGAAACCGCTGTGCCTACACCGTGGTGCCCATGGAACTGGAACGGGAGGGCATTCGGCTTAACAGCATGTGGAACCGCCGCCAGTGTACCAAATTCAACGGCGTTCCTTATGTGGTCCAGCGGGGTGCGGCAGCTATTTACACGCCGGAGGGCCATGAGCAGATCATGCAGTCTATCGCCTACTACCAGAAAAACGCCAAAGTGATCCGGGAGGGGCTGACCGCTGCCGGGCTGGAGTGCTTCGGCGGAGTCAACGCCCCCTATATCTGGGTAAAGACCCCAAATGGGATGCCATCCTGGGATTTCTTCGATCTGGTACTGGACAGAGCCAACGTTGCGCTTACCCCGGGCGCAGGCTTTGGACCCAGCGGAGAGGGCTATGTCCGTATGACCGCCTTCGGAGATGCTGACGCCACAAAGGAAGCGGTGGAACGGGTCAAGGCAATCTTATAACAGCAAACCATGTGCCAACGACGGCGCCGCGGAGCAGTGTGCTCTGCGGCGCCGTTTTGTTCTCTTGGGCTGAGATGGGAAGCCCACAGGACACTTTATCAAGGTGATTGAGCAAATTATATGAAATTTGAATAATATTAACTTGCAAATTGCAGAATAAAGACAATTGAAATTCTATGGTTTGTGGGGTTATAATTTTAACAATCCACCAAAATTGGGGGAAAGTGGTGCAAATCCTGCAAAAGTGGGGGAAAGATGCAAGGGCAGCATCAAAAACCAATCTCAAAGAAGAGAGGGAGCAATATGAAGGAACAAAGCAAGAATGAGGGCTATCACCAGCGGGGCTTGTACTATCCTGAGTTTGAACATGATGCCTGCGGAATCGGCGTGGTGGTGGACATCAAAGGCCGCCAGAGCTACCAGACGGTGGACGACGCGCTGAAGATTGTGGAAAAGCTAGAGCACCGGGCCGGAAAAGATGCCGAAGGAAAGACCGGTGACGGGGTGGGAATCCTGCTTCAGGTTTCCCACAATTTCTTCTCTCAGGTGGCTACGGAGAAAGGAATTAAGCTGGGAGGCCCACGGGATTACGGCGTGGGCATGTTTTTCTTCCCGCAGGATACCCTCAAACGCAACCAGGCCAAGAAAATGTTTGAGGTGATTGTGGCCAAGGAGGGAATGGAATTTTTGGGCTGGCGCAAGGTGCCTGTCTGTCCCGAAGCGCTGGGACAGAAGGCGCTGGACAAAATGCCCAACATCCAGCAGGCCTTGATCCGACGCCCGGAAAAAGTGGCACGCGGACTGGCGTTTGACCGCAAGCTATACATCACCAGACGAGTGTTTGAGCAGTCCAACGACAACACCTATGTTCCTTCTCTGTCCAGCCGGACGATTGTCTATAAAGGCATGTTCTTGGTGGCCGAGCTGCGGCAGTTTTACCTGGACCTTCAGAATCCGGAGTACCACAGTGCCATTGCCTGTGTCCACTCCCGGTTCTCCACCAATACCAATCCCTCTTGGGAGCGGGCCCACCCCAACCGATTTATTCTTCATAACGGCGAAATTAACACCATTCGGGGCAATGTAGACCGGATGCTGGCGCGGGAAGAGACGCTACACAGCGAACTGATGCCGGACGACGATATGGATAAGGTGTTCCCGGTCATCAATGGCGCTGGCTCCGACTCGGCCATGCTGGACAACACCTTGGAGTTTATGGTGATGAGCGGGATGGATTTGCCCCTGGCCGTCATGGTCACCATTCCGGAACCCTGGATGAAGGACGACAACATCTCCCGCAGTAAGCGGGATTTGTACCAATATTATGCCATTATGATGGAGCCCTGGGATGGCCCGGCCTCTATTCTGTTCTCCGACGGAGATACCGTCGGAGCAGTGCTGGATCGGAACGGTCTGCGCCCCAGCCGGTACTACCTGACCGACGACGACAAGCTGATTTTGTCCTCGGAAGTGGGCGCGCTGGATGTGGATGCTTCTCACGTGATTAAAAAGTCCCGCCTTCAGCCAGGCAAAATGCTGCTGGTGGACACGGTCCAGGGCCGCATCATTGACGACAAGGAGCTGAAGGATACCTACGCCGCCCGCCAGCCTTACGGCGAATGGCTGGACCGCGGACTGGTCCGCGTGAAGGATCTGCCAATCCCCAACAAAAAGGTGCAAAGCTACACCAACGGGGAACTGACCCGGCTTCAAAAGGCCTTTGGCTACTCCTACGAGGATGTGAAGAACACCATACTCCCTATGGCCCGCACCGCAGCCGAGCCAACCGCCGCCATGGGCATTGATGTGCCGCTGGCCGTTCTGTCCGACCACGAGCAGCCGCTGTTCAATTACTTCAAGCAGCTGTTTGCCCAGGTAACCAACCCGCCCATCGATGCCATTCGGGAATCGGTGGTCACCGATACCACCGTATACATCGGCAACGACGGCAATCTGCTGGAGGAAAAGGCGGAAAACGCCCATGCCCTCCAGGTCCATAAGCCCATCCTGACCAGCGTGGAGCTGATGAAGATTCAATCCATGAAGAAGCCGGGGTTCCAGGTGGAAACCGTTTCCATTCTGTACTTTAAGAACACTCCGCTGAAGCGCGCGTTGGACCGGATGTTTGTCAATGTGGACCGGGCTTACCGTCACGGGGCCAACATCGTCATCTTGTCCGACCGGGGTGTCAATGAAAACCACGTGGCCATCCCGTCTCTGCTGGCGGTCTCCGCAGTGGAGCGTTATCTGATCCGGACCAAAAAATCGTCCGCCATCTCCATCGTCCTAGAGTCCGCGGAGCCCAGAGACGTGCAGCATTTTGCCACTCTGCTGGGCTATGGAGCCCGGGCGGTCAACCCCTATCTGGCCCACGACACTATCGGCGCTCTGATTGATCAGGGACTGCTGGACAAAGACTACCACACCGCCGTCAAGGACTATAACGAGGCCATCTTAAGCGGCATCGTGAAGATTGCATCCAAGATGGGCATTTCTACGATCCAATCCTACCAGTCTGCCCAGATTTTTGAGGCCATTGGCATTGACAAAGGTGTGGTGGATGAGTACTTTACGGGAACTCTCAGCCGTGTGGGTGGCGTGGGGCTGAAAGAGATTGAGCAGATGGTGGACAGTCACCATTCCCACGCGTTTGATCCCCTGGGCCTGGGTGGAGACCCTACGCTGGACAGCGCAGGCGAGCATAAGGTTCGGGCCGGCCAGGAGGATCACATGTACAACCCGGAGGTCATCCACCTGCTTCAGGAGGCGGTGTGGAACGGGGATTATCACCTGTATCAGCAGTATGCGGCTTTGGTGGATGATGCCTCCAAACCCCACACGCTGCGCGGACTGATGGAAATGCAGTATGTGGAGAATCCAATCCCCTTAAGCGAAGTGGAGCCGGTGGAGTCCATTGTAAAGCGGTTTAAGACCGGGGCAATGTCCTTCGGTTCCATCTCCAAGGAGGCCCATGAGTGCATGGCTATCGCCATGAACACCCTGGGCGGCATGTCCAATTCCGGCGAGGGCGGCGAGGACCCGGCCCGCTTTGGAACCATTACAAACTCCGCCATCAAGCAGGTGGCCTCGGGGCGCTTCGGCGTGACCAGCGAGTATCTGGTGTCCGCCCAGGACATTCAAATTAAAATGGCACAGGGCGCAAAACCGGGTGAGGGCGGACATCTGCCCGGGAAGAAGATTACGCCCGAGGTGGCCAAAACCCGCCACTCCACCCCCGGCGTGACCCTGATCTCTCCTCCGCCCCACCACGATATTTATTCCATTGAGGACCTGGCCCAACTGATTTACGACCTAAAAAACGCCAACCGCCAGGCGCGGATCTCCGTCAAGCTGTGTGCCGAGCCAGGCGTGGGGACCATTGCCGCAGGCGTGGCAAAGGCAGGCGCGCAAGTGGTGCTGATCTGCGGCTACGACGGAGGCACCGGCGCCGCGCCCCGCAACTCCATTCATACCGCCGGCGTTCCCTGGGAGCTGGGCGTGGCCGAGACCCATCAGACCCTGATCATGAATGGTCTGCGCTCCCGGGTGAGCGTGGAGGTGGACGGCAAGCTGATGACCGGACGGGATGTGGCCATTGCCTGTATGCTGGGCGCCGAGGAGTTCGGGTTTGCAACCGCCGCACTGGTTACCATGGGATGTGTGATGATGCGGGTGTGCAATCTGGGCACCTGCCCTATGGGGATCGCCACCCAAAACCCGGAGCTGCGCAAGCGCTTTATTGGGAAGCCAGAATATGTCATCAACTTCATGCGCTATGTGGCACAGGACCTGCGTGAGCACATGGCAAAGCTGGGAGTCCACACCATTGACGAGCTAGTGGGCCGCACCGATCTGGTAAAGGTTCGGGAGCACGCCGTCAACGAGCGGGCCGCCACCGTGGATTTGTCCGCCATACTCACCAACCCCTATGAGGGAACCAACGTAAAGCGCCACTTTGATCCAGCCGATGTCTTCGACTTTGAATTGGAGAAGACGGTGGACATGAAGCTTCTGAAAAGGCTGAAAACAGCCCTGCCTGCCGGGGAGAAGAAGGTCATCTCCATCCCGGTTACCTCCACCGACCGGACGTTGGGTGCCATTTTGGGCAGCGACATCACCCGTCTTCACGGAAACTCGCTGCCGGAGGATACCTTTACCATCAAATGTACCGGCGGAGCCGGCCAATCCTTTGGTGCGTTCATTCCAAAGGGTCTGACACTGGAGCTGGAAGGCGACTGCAACGACTACATGGGCAAGGGCCTGTCCGGCGGCAAAATCATCGTCTATCCACCTAAAAATGCCAATTATAAGCCCGATGAGAACATCATCATCGGAAATGTGGCCCTGTATGGTGCCACCGATGGTAAGGCGTTTATCAATGGCATAGCCGGCGAGCGGTTTGCCGTTCGAAATTCCGGCGCCTGCGCCGTGGTGGAGGGCGTGGGTGACCACGGCTGCGAGTATATGACCGGCGGCCGGGTGGTGGTGCTGGGCTCCACAGGGAAGAACTTCGCGGCCGGTATGTCCGGCGGCATCGCCTATGTGTGGGACGAGGACCGAGATTTGTATCTCCGTCTGAATAAAGCGCTGGTCACTATGGATCCGGTGACCGAAAAAAATGACATCGCCGAGATCCGCCAGATGCTGACCGAGCACGTGGCGGCCACCGGTTCCCCCAAGGCCAAGGAGATTTTGAACCATTTGGACGAGAAGGCTTCCTGCTTCAAGAAAATTTTGCCCCGAGACTACGACAAGATGATGCGCACCATTGCCGAGTTTGAGGATCAGGGCATGGACCACGAGCAGGCGGAGATTGAAGCCTTCTATGTCAACACCAGAGATTAACGGGGGAGGGACAAAACAATGGGAAAAGTAACTGGATTTTTGGATTATGAGCGCAAAACAAACCCTGCCCAGCAGCCTCTGGATCGGATCGAGCATTGGAAAGAATTTCACCCCATGCTGACCGACGCGGTCCGGCGACAGCAGGGCGCCCGGTGCATGGAGTGCGGCGTCCCCTTCTGTCAGTCCGGCATCCAGCTGAACGGGGCTTATACTGGCTGCCCGCTGCACAACCTGGTGCCTGAGTGGAACGATTTGCTGTATTCCGGCAATCTGGCCCAGGCACTGGAGCGGCTGCACAAAACCAACAACTTTCCGGAATTTACCGGGCGGGTCTGCCCCGCTCTGTGTGAGGCGGCCTGTGTCTGCGGACTCCACGGCGCATCGGTGACCGTCAAGGACAATGAACTGGGCATTGTGGAGGAGAGCTTCGCCAAGGGGATGATTCAGCCTCGGATTCCTGCCCACCGCACCGAGCAGCGGATCGCCATCGTGGGTTCAGGCCCGGCTGGTCTGGCAGCGGCGGATCAGCTGAACCAACGGGGGTATAACGTCACGGTGTTTGAGCGTGACGACCGGATTGGCGGACTGCTGATGTATGGGATCCCCAGTATGAAGCTGGAAAAGAAGGTGGTCAACCGCCGGGTAGAGCTGCTGGCTGCCGAAGGAATCCAATTTGTCACCGGCGTGGACGTGGGCAAGGACAAGAGTGCGCAAGAACTGCTGGCCGAGTTTGACGCCGTTCTGCTGTGTACCGGAGCCCGACAGGCCAGAGACATCACCATCCCAGGCCGGGAGGCCAAGGGAGTGTACCTGGCCATGGACTATCTGGTGGCTACCAACCGCAGCTATCTGAATTCCAAGCTGCGGGATGGAGATTACATCACCGCCGCTGGCAAGGATGTTGTGGTGGTGGGCGGCGGTGATACGGGGAACGACTGCATCGGCGTGGCCCTGCGCCATGGCTGCAAGTCGGTTCATCAGCTGATCAAATATCCCCGGTTGCCCGACCACCGCGCCGAAAACAACCGCTGGCCTGAATGGCCCAAGGTGGATCAATACGACTACAGCCACGAGGAGGCCGTTGCCCGCTTCGGGGAAGATTCCCGAATCTTTGCCACCACCGCCAAGGAGCTGATCATGGATGGAGAAGGCAACCTGAAGGCGGTGAAAACCGTCCGGCTGGAGGGCAAAAAGCGGGATCAGAAAACCGGCAAGCTGATCATGACCGAGGTGGCCGGAAGCGAAGAAGAGCTACCCTGTGATATGCTGCTGGTAGCCATCGGATTCCAGGGCCCCCAGAGCTATGTGGCCCAGGCCTTCGGCGTGGAAACCGACGGTCGTACCAACCTGAAGGCAGAGAACTATGCGACCAATGTGCCCGGTGTATTTGCGGCCGGCGACGCCCGCAGAGGCCAGTCTCTGGTGGTGTGGGCGATTCAGGAGGGCCGTGCCGCCGCCCGCGAGGTAGACCGCTATCTGATGGGCTACACGTACCTGTAACAAACCAGACAAAAGCGAACAAGGCCGCTCCGTATTTTGTACGGAGCGGCCTTTCTTTGAAATCGAAAATGGGCAAATAAAACGATAGTTCAGGGGGAAAAGTCTGGTGGATTTTTTTCTTTACTCTGAACCGGAAATCCCGTATAATACCAGCAGAGAACAGGCACATCTGATATAACAGCCGCATAGGCTTTTATATACCAGCGTCGCAGAAAGAAAGGAGGATTTGGGGTCAAAGCCCAACAATAGCGCCAGCGCCTGGAATCCGGAAAATTTGGTGGAGCGGGAATGCGCCGCCAAAAATTTGGGGTTCGGGACGACGAGGAGAGGGGAGTATCGAAACATTCGGCGGATGCCCCTCCGCACCGCTCCGGGTGCGAACACAGCCCACAAATATGCGGGAGACCGCAGAACAAAGAGACTGTGACCGGGGACGAGGCAAATGGCTGCGAGTTTGTCCTCTTGAAGGACCGAGAATCAAAATCAGGAGGAACGATTATTATGTGTGGAATTGTTGGCTATGTAGGCAAGGAACAGGTGACCCCCATCTTGCTGGAGGGACTGGCGCGCCTGGAATATCGCGGGTATGACTCCGCCGGGGTCGCCGTCTATTCGGAGAAAACAGGATCCTTGTCCGTTCACAAAGCCAAGGGCCGGCTGCAGGTGCTGTCCGACCTGCTCCAGGGTGGGGCGGCGCTGGATGGGACGACGGGCATTGGACATACCCGTTGGGCAACCCACGGAGCGCCCAGTGACGTCAATTCACATCCTCAGGTAAGCCAGGACGGCAAAATTGCAGTGGTCCACAACGGAATTATTGAAAACTACGTCGAGCTGAAGGAATTTCTCATGGAGAAAGGGATCGCCTTCACCTCAGAAACCGATACCGAAGTAGTGGCCCAGATGATTGAGTACTTCTATGAGGGGGATATCCTGGAGGCGGTCGGCCGGGTTCTCTGCCGCATCAAAGGGGCCTATGCCCTTGGCATTGTGTGCGCCGACGCACCGGATCAGCTGATTGCCGTGCGAAAGGACAGCCCGCTGATTCTGGGCTATGGAAACGGCTGTAACTTCCTGGCCAGCGACGTCACCGCCATCATCAAATATACCCGCGAAGTGGGATATATGGAGGACGGCGAGGTGGCGGTGCTCACCCGCGGCGGAATCCAGTGTTACAACCATCTCATGCAGCCCATTGAGAAGGAGATCACCCACGTGGATTGGGAGGTCGATGCGGCGGAAAAGGGCGGCTACGAGCATTTTATGTTCAAGGAAATCATGGAGCAACCCGAAGCTTTGCGCAGGGCAATTTTCCCCCGCATCAAAGATGGGGAGGTCTGCTTTGAGAACTTTGGCCTGGACGAGGCATATATTCGGTCCATCCGCAAGGTCTATATCGTGGCCTGCGGCTCCAGTTATCATGTGGGCATGGTGGGCAAGTACAACATGGAGCGGCTGATCCGCAAGCCGGTAGAGGTGGCGCTGGCTTCGGAATTCCGATATATGGATCCCATTGCGGACGAAAACACTCTGGTGATTGCCATCAGCCAGTCGGGAGAGACGCTGGACACTATGGCCGCCCTGCGGGAGGCCAAGCGGCTGGGGGCCAGAGTGCTGTCCATCGTCAACGTCGTGGGCAGCTCCATTGCCAGGGAGTCCGACCAGGTGCTGTATACCTGGGCAGGCCCGGAGATCGCTGTGGCCACCACCAAGGCGTACTCCACCCAAATGGCAGTAATTGACCTGCTGGCACTCTACTTCGCCCGTGTCCTCGGTACGGTGGAAGATGGTGAGTACAAAAAGGTGTTGGAGGAGATGCTCCTGTTGCCCGGGAAAATGGAGACCATCCTGACCGACAAGGACAACGTGCAGTATCTGGCCGCTCAATATTTCAACCACGACTCGGTGTTTTTCATCGGCCGGAATGTGGACTATGCTCTGGGGCTGGAGGGGTCGTTAAAGCTGAAGGAAATCTCTTATATCCATTCTGAGGCCTATGCCTCCGGCGAACTGAAGCACGGCACCATCAGCTTGATTGAAGATGGAACCCTGGTCATAGCCCTGGGCACTTACAGCAGGCTGTTTGAAAAGGCTATGAGCAACGTGGTGGAGGTCAAGGCCCGGGGGGCCGACGTGCTGGCGCTGACTACCGTGAGTCACAAGGCGGAGATGGAAAAAACGGCCAACGCCGTGATCACCATTCCGGATACCCACGACCTGCTGTTGCCCTCCTTGGGAGTAGTGCCGCTGCAGCTATTTGCCTATTATGTGGCGCTGATGCGGGGCTGTGACATCGACAAGCCCCGAAACCTGGCTAAGAGCGTAACGGTGGAAGAGGTGATATTAGGGACGGTGTTTGCTTGGGGGCAAACACCGTCCCTTTCGTTAGAATTACAGTACATTGACCAGAGAGGCCTGTTCCATCTCGGCCAACAGCCCAAGCTGGGCAACTAGATCGGCGTTGGCAGCGGCATATTGATCCATTTCCTGAAACTCCATATATTGAATAACCGTGTCAAAGGACCGCAAAATCTGATCGGTGTCAGAATGGCGCATTACGGTGTGAAAATAGAAATGGTGGTCTTGCCAGTCATCATAGACCTGATGGGTGATTTTCCCTGCCTGATCCCACTGCTCTTCCCGGGTTAGTTTCTGCGCCTGTTCCAGCCGTTCGGACATGCGACCGGTCAGAGATTGAACATACCAGCCATTCACCAAACTTGCAGCCAAAAGCAGGACGAGCAGGGCGACAGCCCCCCAAAGCCGTTTCATGATTTTTCCCCCTTAAATGCTCATATCTTTGCGTGCCAGATAAATGGCGCCGGCCTCATCCACCAGCAGCAGAAATACCGCCTCCAGACTTTTACAGTCCCGCTGGGCAAGCTGCTTGTCCAGCCAGGCCCGGTTATGGCCCAGAAGCTTCAAGTTGTGCTCTAGCAGATGCCCGTCGCTGATGACCACCAGCGGCAGACCGCTCTCTTGGGTTTCCGCCTTCAGCTGCCGGGCGGTAGGCGGCTTCTGATTGGCATAGGGGAGAATGGAAAGCTGGCCGTTGGTTTCCAAAATGGCGTATTTTACCACCGAGGGATCGGTATACCCCTTGTTGCGCAGCTCCTCCAGCAGCTCGTCCACCGTCAGCCGATTGCGGTGCATCTCCCGCTGGTCAACCAGGCCGTCCCGAATGACGATGCTGGGCCGGCCGCACAGCAAGGCGCGGAAGGACACGCTCTTCATGGTGAGTACGGAGAGGATCATGGTCAGGGACATTAGGGTAAGAATCGGAATGACTCCAGCGAGCAGGGGAATTCCAAAGTCCTGCATGGGAACAGCAGCCAGGTCGGCGATGATGAGGGAGAGTACCAGTTCGGAGGGTTCCAATTCTCCCACCTGACGCTTCCCCATCAGCCGGATTCCGGCGATGATTAGAATGTATAAAATAACAGTGCGGGTCAATCCGGTGAACATGGCAAATACCTCGCGATTCTCTCAGAATGGACAATAAACCGGAATGCGGAAGAAAAAGATTGTGGATCAAAGACGGTTCATTGGTTCAGTTTCCCCGCCTTATCTCAGATTATCCTGCGAACTGCCCAAAGAATGGATGAAAAAATATGCAGAAAAGGGGGAATCGACATCTTGAAAAATGAAGGGATTTCCGATACAATATCTTGAAATGGTTTGTGAAGATCAATAGAATCTGAGAACTGGAACGGAAGGCGTGTGAGAATTGATGAAAGCGACTTTGATTCTGGCCAACGGAAGCGTATTTTCCGGGACCAGCATCGGCAGTACCTCCGACCGGATTTGCGAGATGGTATTTAATACCGCTATGACCGGCTATCAGGAGATTTTAACCGATCCGTCTTACGCAGGACAGGGCATCGTGATGTCTTATCCTCTGATTGGCAATTACGGTGTGAATCATGAGGATAACGAATCCAGACGTCCCTGGGCGGAGGCCTTTGTGGTTCGGCATCTGTCTCCCCGGGGCAGCAATTTCCGCTGCGAGGGCACACTGGATGCCTATTTGAAGCAATATGACATCACTGGAATCGAAGGTATCGATACGCGGGCGCTGACGAAAATACTCCGCAGTCAGGGGAGCATGAACGGCATGGTCACCTGTGCGGAGCATTTTAATATAGCGGAGGTTCTGGAAAGAATCCGCGCCTTCCGGGTGGAGGGCACCGTGGAGCGGGTGTCCAGGAAGGAACCAGAGGACTGCCCCGCTTATGGCGAGGAGCAGTATCGGGTGGCAATGATGGACTACGGGGTCAAGCAGAATATGATCGAGTGCCTGCGGCGGCGGGGCTGCCATGTTACCGTGTTCCCCGCTGATACCAAAGCCGAGACGATCCTGGCCGGGGGTTTTGACGGGGTTATGCTGTCCAACGGCCCCGGCGATCCCGCCGACAATGTGAATATCATTGCCGAGACAAAAAAGCTTTACGACAGCAGGATTCCCATCTTTGCGGTCTGTCTGGGCCACCAGATTATGGCACTGGCCACCGGGGCCAAAACCGGTCGGCTGGACTACGGACACCGGGGAGGCAACCACCCCGTCCGGGATCTGGAAGCGGGCCGGGTGTTTATTACCAGCCAGAACCATGGATATATGGTGATTGCGGACAGTGTGGACCCCGCCGTGGCCGAAATCAGTCACATCAACGTGAACGACAAGACGGTAGAGGGCCTGCGCTACAAGCGCCCCAACTGCTTTACCACCCAATTCCATCCCGAGGCCAGCCCCGGCCCTCAGGATACCGAGTATTTGTTTGACCGCTTTCTTGCGTCCATGGGAGGTGACAAGTAATGCCGAAAAATCCAAACATTAAAAAGGTTCTGGTGTTAGGCTCCGGCCCCATTGTCATCGGCCAGGCCGCTGAGTTTGACTATGCCGGAACTCAGGCCTGCCGCGCCCTGAAGGAAGAGGGCATTGAGGTGGTGCTGGTCAACTCAAACCCCGCCACCATTATGACGGACAAGGACATTGCCGACCACGTCTATATCGAGCCGCTGAACATTCCGTCCGTCACTCAGGTCATTGAGATCGAGCGGCCCGACTCCATTCTGCCCACGCTGGGCGGCCAAACCGGCCTGAATATGGCCATGGCGCTGCATGAGAACGGGACATTGGCCAAATACGGAGTCAAGCTTTTGGGAACAAGCCCCGATTCGATCCGCAAGGCGGAGGACCGCCAGGGCTTTAAAGACTGCATGGAGGAGATCGGGCAGCCCTGCGTGGTGTCCAAGGTGGTGGAGGCGGTGGAAGACGCCGTGGCCTTTGCCGAGGAAATTGGCTACCCCGTTATCGTCCGTCCTGCCTACACACTGGGAGGCACCGGCGGCGGCATCGCCTATGACGAGCTATCCCTGCGGGAAATTTCTGACCGCGGCATCAACTTGTCCCGTGTGGGACAGGTTCTGATCGAGCGGTGCATTTCCGGGTGGAAGGAAATTGAGTTCGAAGTGATGCGGGATTCTGCCGGCAACGTCATCCAGGTATGTTCCATGGAAAACATCGACCCGGTGGGCGTCCATACCGGCGACTCCATTGTGGTGGCCCCCACACAGACGCTGGCGAACAAGGAGTATCAAATGCTCCGTTCCGCCTCCTTAAATATTATTTCTGCCCTCAAGATTGAAGGTGGCTGCAATGTTCAGCTGGCCTTGAACCCAGAGTCCTACGAGTACGCCGTGATCGAGGTCAACCCCCGTGTATCCCGATCCTCCGCGCTGGCCTCTAAGGCTACCGGCTATCCCATCGCCAAGGTGGCCGCCAAGATCGCCCTGGGCTACACCCTGGACGAGATCCCCAACGCGGTGACCGGAAAAACCACGGCCTGCTTTGAGCCGACGCTGGATTACTGCGTACTGAAAATTCCACGCCTGCCCTTTGACAAATTTACTACCGCCAGTCGCACCCTGGGTACCCAGATGAAGGCCACCGGAGAGGTGATGGCCATTGCAAATTCCTTCGAAGGGGCGCTGATGAAGGCCATTCGCTCGCTGGAGCTGAACGTCCGGGCCCTGAAGCTGGACAAGCTTGAGGGGCTGTTCACCGACGAGATTGAGGATTTGCTGGTCAACGTCACTGACGAGCGGCTTTTCGTGGTGGCCGAGGCGCTGCGGCGCGGGTTCTCCCCCCAGAAGATCAACCACATTACCAAGATGGATATCTGGTTCCTGGACCGCTTTCAGCGCATTATTGACATGGAGGAGGAGCTGAAGCGCTGCAAGGGCGCTCCCGATGCGGATATCCTCAAGCGGGCCAAGGAAATGTGCTTTGCCGACCTGTTAAGG